>JAYVOX010000474.1:0-5021 GCA_043757695.1 Schlesneria sp. | reverse complement strand
GTCTCGTTCCGACCATCACGATCTCGGCGAGTGCCCGATGGCGACAACGTGACCGACCTGATGAGCGTTCCGCTCTTCGTCAAGTTGCCCGGACAAACAGTGGGCCGAATCGACGACAGTAACGTCGAAACAATCGACGTGTTTCCGACCGTTGCAGAAGTGTTGGGGATCACACTGAACGAGCCTGTTGACGGTCTGTCACTTTCAAAGCCCGAGCGACATTCTCGCAAGACGTTCTATTACGAAAACGGCATGACCGTTCTCGAACCGCGTCTGCTGCATCTGGAAGAGGCCGTGCAACGACGCTGGCTCGCCTTCCCTGAACTGTCTCTGGATCGTCCTCCCCGCGCGGCATGCAGTCGGCCCGAGTGGATCAGTCGATCCCTCAGCGAATTCATTCTGGAAGCGCTTTCACCCGCAGGTGACACACGCGCAATTTTGACTCAAAGGGATGGCCCTCAGTCTTACGAGATCACGGGCAACACATTGATGTCCCCGTTACTGGAGGGTGAACTGACCACGCACCTTCTCACCGATGAGGCGACCGAGGTCTTGATTGCGCTGGACGGCGTTGTCTTCGACGTGTCGCGTACGTTTCTCTCGGCAACCCGTCGCTCCCGCTTTTCGTTCTTGCTGCCGGAATCAGTCGGACAAACAGGACCGAAGGTGATCGAACTCTTCTTGGTGAAGTCTCCCGTCCAGAACCACCCGGCTCTGGTCAGGCTACGCCGTTGGACAATCGGGCCGGATCAGTGATCGGCATGAGGGAGGTCGATTTGGCTCAGCGACCCACTGTCTCTATTTCACTTTCACAGCATCGGGGAGAGGCCGCGCCGACTTGGGACTCGCAGCGTTGAAGTCTTCGCCGACTGCCGTTGCCAGCGTGGCGGCGATTTGACTGAGTGAGGTTTCGACATCGCTGCGCACTCCCAGCGGTGGCGTGTCGGGACCAATGATCGCCGACCAGATGAACTTAGCACCTTCGACCTTCGCCCCGTGATCGGTCCAGTCGCGGATCGTGCTGCCGCGACCGTGATCGGGACCGATGATGATCGTCGTGCGGTCCTTGTACTCGGGGAGCGACTGCACCAATTCCCAGACGCGTTTCACGAAGGCGTCCGCGCGGTGAGCCGCATTCAAATAATGGTCGTAGCGTCGGCCGTGTCCCCACTCGTCGGTCTCACCCAAGCCGATGAAGTAGACGCGCGGCTTCTTCCGTTGGAGATACTCGGTCGCCACTTGAAACGTGATCGAATCGATCTGGTTCGCTGGCCAGAGCACGACGGTGTCGTCGATCATCTCGTTCAGCATTTTTTCCTTTTCGGTCAGCCCGACACCGGGGATCGGCGTGATCCCGGCATGAACGTACACGCCGCTTCGTTCCTGATTGATGATCGACGGAAACACGTCCCACGTCGCGACGGCGGCAACCTTTCCCTCGAAGCCCGGTCGTCGATTGAGGAACTCCAGCACCGTGACGTTTGGGTTGGGGAACTTGTTGTTCGAGGTGATCCGTGCATCGTCGGGGTAGCCGACGAACATTTCGCTATAGCCGGGGTACGAGAACTTCATCGTGTTCGCGATTTTGGCCGGAGCGTTCTTACTCGCGTCGCCAAAAATCTGACCCTGTTTGGCCATCACCGTCCAGACGAACGGCAGCAACACTTCCCGCCGCGCCACTTCGTCCTCGCGCAGGAAGCGGCGCTTCACACCGTCAACATCAGCCACGCCCGCATCCTTGCTGATGAAGAGTTCCTGTGCCCCGCCGAAGAACTCCTGCCAGCGAAAGCCATCCCACGTGATGTAGATCACGCGACGATCTGGACGAGACTCGGCTGGCTGCGCGGCAGCAGGCTCGCTGGTCGAGAGCATCCCCGCGAACAAAACCAACACGCACAGAACACGACAGCGCGACATCAATGCGTCTCCCGGCAAGCGGCCTTATGGCAGAAAGATTGAGGGCAGAAAAATTAAATGCTGACCGAGTCGGTCGTGACTCCATTCCCCTTGCCCGTCTCCCATTTTCCTACCCTCAATTTTTCTGCCACCCCGTTTTCGGCAGCAGCACGCTCAGCGCGACGAAGACGACTCCCGCGCAGCAGAGCATCGCGAACCAATCGCCGAACCGGACGTACAAGCTCCGTCGCGGATCGAGCGGCACCGTGTGAACGAGAGCTGCGTTGAGTTGCCGATGCCACGCACCCGTCTTCGGATCGCGGGCCGACGTGCGCGGTGTGAGCGGCGCGTTCTTTCGCGCATCGCCATCAATGAAGACTGCGGGGTCGAGGATCGCGCCGTCGCCGTCGATGATCGCGCTGATTCCCGTGTTCACGGCGCGGACCAGCGGCGTCCGGCATTCGACCGCGCGGAAGACGGACGTAATGAGGTGTTGATCGAGTTCACTCGACCCGTGAAACCAGCCGTCGTTGGTGAGGTTCACCAGCAGACTGAGTTCCCTTCCCGTCTCGTTGTCTGTGCTCGCCGCGACGATCCCGCGTACCAGATGCGGCACCGTGTCTTCAAAGCAAATCAGGGGAGCCATCCGCCACGAACCGTACTCAAACACCGCCGCTTGTTCGCCCTTATCCAAGCCACCCGCGTCGCGATACGGCGTGAGGTTCATCAGCCACGGCAACGATTCGCGCAGCGGCACGTACTCCCCGAACGGCACGCGGTGCAGCTTGTCATAACGTCCCGCCAGACCGACATCGGGCCGCACGAACGCGGCCGAGTTGAACTGCTTCACACGATCCGGTGTGGCCACCGCCGTGTTGACTCCCAAGATCAGCGCGGCGTTGGTCCGCAGGCTCTCGGTCGCCATCGTCTTGCGCACCCATTCGTCGCGCCAGGCTTCAGGCTTGATGTACGGAGCGATCTCCTGAAGCTGCTCATCGGTCATCTCGGTCGGAGCCTGGAACAACGGAAACGGGAACATCGCTTCGGGCCAGACGATCACGTCGGGCTGCTCCTTCACGGTCTGAGCCATCAGCCGCAAGTGAGTCAGAAACACATCCTGCTCGGACGGTGCAGGGACTCGCAGCGACGCCGTGAAGTTCCCTTGAATCAACGCGACGCGCGGACCGGGTGTGAACGCCGCCTGACTCCGTCGCACATAACCATAGGCCAACGTTGAGGCGAACACACAGACGGTTGCCGTGATTTGAACGAGTTGCCCGAGTGTTAGCCCCGCTGACATGACCGGTCCCGTCGAAGAGTGGACCAAGCGGAACCGGATCAACCACGCATGAGGCACGAGTAGCGCGAGAGCTGCGGAACTCATCGCGATCACAAAGCTGACACCGTACGCGCCGATCAGATCGCTGATCTGAATGAACTCCAACCAGCGATACTGCGAGTGACCGAGGAAGTACCACGCGAAGCCGGTCATCAGGTGAGCGCGCAGGAATTCGAGGCCCGTCCAAACGGCTGGTCCCGCCACGACGAGTGGCATCGCCCACCGATGGACCGCGACGCGCGAGACCGCGACAAACGCGACCGCATACAGCGCGACATATCCCGCCAGCGCGGCCCACGCGACGTACATCGTCGGGTCGCCAAGTCGCATCCATTGCAGAGTCGCCAGTTGCCCGAGCAAGCTGCCACCATAAACGGCCACGTACATCCAACGCGTGCGTTGCTCGATCCTCACCAACAACAGCAGCGGCACCAGCGCGATCCACGCCAACGGACTGGCATTCACGGGAGTGAAGCAGGCCCACAGCAGAGCGGCTGACAACAGTGACATGCTCCACGCGCCGAGGCTGCCGATTTGAAATCGCTGTCCTTCGTGAGTCCTGCGCGCCGACGCAATCAGGTCTCGCACCGACCGGTTCACGTTGGGCACCTGATCGTGAGTGACCTCACGCCGAGACGGCTTGTTTTGAAGTTCGTCGCGCTGTGTCTCATCGGCCAATGTGCGCCGTGGGATCGACTTCTGTTCAGGCTCCATCGTCACTCCGGTCATCACTCGCGTCTCCTTCCGTGGAGAGTTCATTTCAATGGATCGATTACTGTAGTCCCGTCGCTCCGCCGACGGGACAGCGGCCAGCAACAGGCCTCAAAACCGAATGGGGCTGGGGGCCGCGAGCGAGGTATATCCCAAGCCCCCAAACGTGGGAACGGCGTTTCGCCCCGACGATCACTCACGCAACCGCCTCACCCGGACGGCGGTCTCACCACGGGATCACTTCCAGCATGTCACCCGCGTGGTACTCCTTCGCCTCGCCCGACAGAAATGCCAGCCCGTTCGCCGCGACGGTGCCACACAAATCGGACGAACCATGCCATGGGACGAGCTTCACGGTGGCTCCCTCGGGCGACCACATCAACTTCGCCGGGTGATACGTCGGCCGATCTGCCCGCGCCGAGTAATCGTGTTCGAGCCGCGCTGGCAGCGGCCTCGGCAACGGAGGCTGCTCCCCCATGAGCCGCCGAATCGCTGTGCAAACAAACAACTCGCAACAGACCAAACCGCTAACTGGATTGCCGGGGAGGCCGAAGACGTAGCACCTCGATGGAGAGCCTGCGATCTGAGTGGCACGCCCTGAGTCCTCGAAGGGCGTGGTCTGTGTGATGGATTCCACGCCCTTCGAGGACTCCGGGCGTGCCACACAGAATTCACGCACGCCGAACCAGACCGGCTTGCCCGGCTTGAGTTCGACCTTGTGAAAGACTTCGCGGACGCCTGCGGTGGCAAGTTCACTTGGAACAAGATCGAGCATTCCGGCCGAGACGCCTCCGGACAGCACGAGCAGGTCGCATTGCAGGCCCTCTTGAATCTTGGCCTTCAAATCGGCGCGGTTGTCGCGAGCAATGCCGAGCGGGATTGGGATCGCTCCTGCCGCTTGAATCTGCGCGATGAGCATCGCTTCGTTTGAGTTCCTGATCTGGCCGGGGCCGGGTGTCTCGGTAATCGGGACCAGTTCGTCACCCGTCGCGAGGATGGCGACGGTTGGTCGGCGATAGACCGGCGCGACGGCGCGGCCGAGTTCCGCCAAGGCTCCGATCCGCGAGCCGTTCAA
>JAYVOX010000473.1:0-5049 GCA_043757695.1 Schlesneria sp. | reverse complement strand
GATCGGGTTCGGCCGATGTCGAGGAATAACGAGGAGAACGACTCCGTGTCCAAGACTGAGATTCATCGACCAACCGCGAACAACCATTCGCGACGCACGTTTCTTCAGGGCAGCGGCGTGGCCGTTGGTGCTTTGGCCGGTTGGCGCAGCACGCTCGCTGGTGACAACGTCGATTCGACGTCGGTGAATGCTCCGGCCAAGCGAGCGATTGTCCTTTTCCTGCAAGGGGGATGCTCGCAGCTCGACACTTGGGACATGAAGCCGGACGCGCCTGCGGAGTATCGGGGCGAGTTCGATTCCATCGCGACGACGCTGCCGGGGTATCGCGTCTGCGAGCACCTGCCTCGGATGGCGGCGAGGACCGATCGGTTCAACGTCCTCCGCAGCGTGCATCACGGGACGCCCAGTCATGAGGCGGCGATCCACTGGGTGCTGACTGGCTACGACTATCCGGGAGCCAACGTCACCACGAAGAACCGCAACAATCAGCCTTCGGTCGGCTCGGTCGTCGCGAAACTGCGAGGCCCCAGCCGACCCGGCCTGCCGGCGTATGTGTGCGTCCCGGACAAGGGGCAACTTGGCGATCGGGTCCGGTACGCGGGAGCACACTTCCTCGGCATGGCCTTCGATCCGTTCGAGTCCGGTCCCGTGCCGACCGATGCCACGTCTCCGTTTCATGTGCCGCCGTACCTGATGATGTCGCCGACCATCGACATCGGCCGCTTTCAGGATCGGCAGGGCTTGTTGCAGCGATTGGACAACATCTCGCGCGAGTCCGATGCCGGTGGGACGATGACCGGCATCGACCAGTTCCGCCGCACGGCCCTCGACATGGTCAGCCATCCCGTCACGCGAGACGCCTTCGATCTGTCGCAGGAGTCGCCCGAGACGCGCCTGCGTTACGGCAGCCACAAGTTCGGACAGCGAGCGCTGCTGGCGCGGCGACTGGCCGAGGCGGGCGTGCCGTTCACGCTCGTCAACTTCGCGGACAATCAGGACTGGGACACGCATATCGGCAACTTCGCGTCGATGAAGAACAATTTGTTACCGCGTCTCGATCAGGCGGTCGCAACGTTGCTGGACGATCTCACCGAGCGCGGCCTATTCGACTCAACGCTGGTCGCCGTGGTCTCCGAGTTCGGCCGCACGCCGAAGATCAACAAGGACGCCGGCCGCGATCACTGGAGCGATGTCTTCTCGGTGCTCCTCACCGGCGGCGGGTTGAAGTCCGGTCAAGTCCTCGGCACGAGCAACGCCAGAGCCGAAATCCCGCAGGACCGACCGATCCACTACAATGATGTCCTCGCCACGATCTACCGCCAGCTCGGCATCGCCACCGACCGAGTCTTCCAACACGAAGGCCGCCCCGTGCCCGTCCTCTACCACGGCACACCGATCCAGGAACTCCTCTGAGTAGGGTGCGTCGAGTCTTCGAGACGCACCCTACTGCCCGACCCCGGGTGCCATTGGCGGCTTAAAGCAGCCGCGAGCGTCACCCGACCTTTATCCGGGCACGGTGACGTTGAGCGTGTCGCTGACGAGGCCGATGGGGTCGTCGCTGACGAGATACTGAGCTTGATACTGCCGCAGCTCGGGGCCGGCGGCGAGATTCGCCCGCGTGTCGACGTAGGGGCTGGCGGTGTCGATCGCCAGAAAGCTGAAGCCGATTTCGGTGCCGCGCTTCGACAGAATTCTCACTCCGCTGGAGACGCTCTTGTTGAAGCCGATGGTGACGGCACCCACGTTGATGGCGGTGGCCTTCAGCGTGGGCTTGGCCGTCGTGAGGTCGGTCGTGTCTTCGGGGCCGAGGATGTCCAGTTGCTGGCCCAGCGCGGGGGTGAAGTTGGGATGGGCCTTGAACCGGTTCGCCAACGCGCGAGCCCGGCCGACGACCGCACCGCGCGTGGTCGTTTTGTCGGCGGCCGCCGCTTGCTGCTCGGCCTTCCGGGTGTTCAGCGTGTTGAGCTTGGTCTGAAAGCTGGTGAAGTCGGTCTCCACCGCCGTGACCTCGCCCGCCGTCAGGTTGAACGTGGCGGCGAGTGCGGCCACTTGCGCCTTGTAGTTCTGGAACCACGTTTGAAATTCCGGATCCGATGCCGGGATGTAGTCTTGTCGAGCCATCGTTGAAGCCCCTTTCTGAGAAGAGTGATTCGCCCGCCGAGCCGCTCACACGACCGGGATCGGTGTTTCGGCGGATTATGGCAATAAATGCCACACATTCAAGGGTTTAGGAGAATTCTCCCATCCACGGCGAACTCCTGAAAAACTCTTCCCGGCCCCAAGAACTTTTATCTTGGACCCCGGCCCTGTCTGGCTAAACTGCGGCGCGCCGCCACGGGACACCGTCGCGCCGCCGCTGGACCCACGCGCGCCACCACGGGACCCACGCGCGCCGCTCTTGGTCTCGGCGCGCCGCTCTTGGACCCAGGCACACCATTCCTAGACCCCGGCGCGCCACCACGGAACCTCGGCACGCCGCCACTGGTCTCGGCGCGCCTTCCTTGGACCCCAGCGCGCCGCCACTGGACCCAGCCGGACCGCCACGGAATCCAGCCGAACCACTCCGGAACCCCGGTGGGCCGTCGCTGACCCCAACGCGGGCGGGGTGGCAGACCTGACGGCGCGGGCTGACGCCCCAGAACCGGGGGGCTGACGCCGCCCCGCCCGGAACCGCTCATCGGCGGGGTGGCCGGTTTCCAACATGCGCGGGGGGCGGCCGGCGGGATTCGTGTCTTGCAGGTCGAGCGGCAGGTCCCTGAATTGAAAGCGGGGGGCGAGGTGTCTGTCCGGATACCCGTAGGGTGGGCACTGCCCACCACAATCGGTCGTGGATCGTGGGCAGTGCCCACCCTACAGAAGGTCTGACCTTCGCCTATCCGGACAGACACCTAGCAGGGCCGCTGTTGCGAAAGGATCGAGATGAATCGTCATCAGCTTTGGTTGTGCCTCACGCTGTTGTTCACCGTGCCCGCAGTTGCACAGGACGAGGACGACGAACTCCCGTCCGGTCTGTTGGCGACGTATTCGACAACGCCAAACGCGACGACGCCGAACGTGACGAAGGACGATGAGGCCGCGAAGGGGCACACGGTCCAACGAGTCGATCCCGACATAGCCTTCGTTTGGGGCAATGCCGCGCCCGACGAACGACTCATCGCCGGGCCGTTCCGCGCCGAGTGGTCCGGTCGTATTCTGCTTCGAGGCGAAGGTCGCACGCGCTGGCACGCTTTCGTTCAAGGCAAAGTCGAAGTGCGGATCGACGGCAAGATTGTTGTCGTGGGTGAAACCGAGCAGCCCGCTTGGTTGAGCGGCGATGAAGTTGAACTCGGCTTTGGCGAGAAGCCGTTCTCGGTGAAGTTCACTCGCACGGGTGACGCCGCCCAACTCAAACTCTTCTGGTCCTCGAACGAGTTCCCGCTCGAACCGCTGCCGTATCACTTCTTCTTTCACGAGAAACCATCACCCGAGATCGCCCTCGCCGAACGAGGCCGCGTGCAGTTCGAGGCGTTTCGTTGTGCGAACTGTCACGGCGGGGTTGATGGTCGAGGGTTGAAGGTTGATGGACATACGAAGACGGCCGCTGACTCTCAACCTTCAACCTTCAACCCTCAACCATCCTTCCCCGCTCCATCACTCAAGCACGTCGGCCAGGGAACGAGTCGCGAGTGGCTGTTGGACAAGCTGATGGCGGGAGAGTTGTCTGGCCATAGACGAGATGCGAACGAAGACAATGACGCAGAGAAGACCCCTCACCCTAACCCTCTCCCCGGACCACCGAAGCGGCGGTGCCCGCCGGGGCGAGGGGACCAGAACGAAGAACCGACAGCAGGTGCTGGACGCGAAAGCAAGATGCCGCACTTCGGGTTCGCGCGCGATGAGGCCGAGGCGATCGTGGCAGCTCTGTTCGAGCAGGCTCAGCCGGTGAAGCTCGATGCGCCGCCGAAGCTGAAGGACTCCGAACGCGACAAGGATTTGAAGGAGGGTCGGACTCTGATCCGCTCAGTGGGGTGTTTAGCCTGCCACACGCACGACACGCTCGGCGAAGTGACCCCGTTTGGTGGAGGCTCACTCACCGACATCGGCCAGCGAAGAAGTGCCGATTGGCTGGCGACGTGGCTGGCCAAGCCGACTCAAGTCAACGAACACGCGCGGATGCCGGTGGTCTCGCTGAGCGACAAGGAGCGGGCACAGATCGTGTTGGCACTTTTTTCTCCCCTCGCCCCGGCGGGCACCGCCGCTTCGGTGGTCCGGGGAGAGAGGCCGGGGGTGAGGGGGCCGGATGATGAACAGACTCCCGAATCGAAAGCAAAGACAAAAGACTCCCCTCACCCTAACCCTCTCCCTGCAAAGCCGGGGCGAGGGGACAAGGCGGAAGGCAAGGCGGAAGGCAAGGCCACTACTCTCCCCACCACGGCGAGGGGCGAGGGGACAGGAAAAGAAGACCCGGCGCAGGTGGCGCGCGGACGGACGCTGATCGAGACTTCACGCTGCTCGGCGTGCCACGAGTTCGCCAGTTCGCGGCCGCTTGTCGTGCGGCCACGTTCGCTCGCGCGAGGCGATCTCGATTGGATGAAGAGCTGTTTGACGGTCGCCGACAAGGCGTCAGGTCGTCCGCATGTTCCTCAAGTCGAGGCGAAGGCGATCCAAGCCTACGTCGCCTCGTGGAGCGGGCGCGATCCTTCGCCGCTGGCCATCAACGATCAGCCCTCAACCCTCAACCAACTCACTGGCCACAGGCTCCTCGAACAGAAGAACTGCCTCGCCTGTCATGACCGAGACGAATCGAAGGGCCTCTCGCGCCTGGCCGCGTCCATCGCGAAGGCTGACGAATCGCTGGCCGGTCTGCACATGACGCTGATTCCGCCGCGGTTGAATGCCGTCGGAGACCGGATGCGCGACGAGGCTCTGGTGGAGGCGATCAGCGGTGCGCCGAAATCGCCTCGCCTGAGTTGGCTGCGAGTGCGAATGCCTCGCTTCCAACACACCGACGCCGAGAAGTCTGCGCTGATGGCGTATCTCGTTGGGCATGATCGGATTCCTGTGGGGCAG
>JAYVOX010000472.1:0-5052 GCA_043757695.1 Schlesneria sp. | reverse complement strand
GCCTGCTCCATCGCCGCTTGGCCCGCACCACCCGCATCAATCAATGTGCCGTCGATATCGAACAACAAGACCTGCAAGTGCCGGACTCCAGTGTGAGGCTGCGTTCAGGAACGCGATCCACCGCCTATTGGAAAACGTCGAACTCGGAATTCGTGTTCTCGGCGTTCCCCTTAGAAATCGCCGCGAGACACTTTCAACAAGCGGTTAGCCGAACAAATCCATGATCGGTTCACCAGTCGAGAGGGGCCGGGTGAAGCCATCTCGGCCGAGTCGCATATCTAACGGCACACCGAGCGAATGGAAGATCGTTGCGCCAAGGTCTTGTGGGCGAACCGGTTTGTCTTTGACGTAGGCTCCGTGCTTGTCGGACTCGCCGTAGACGCGACCGCCACGGACGCCACCGCCGGCGACGATTGTCGAGAAACAGGAAGGCCAATGTTGGCGACCGGGGTTTGCCGCACCGTTCTGATTGATATTGGGAGTCCGGCCGAACTCTCCGGAGACGACGACCATCGTGTTTTCCAACATGCCGCGATCATGCAGATCGGTGAGCAGCGCCGAGAGTCCTTCATCGAGGCACGGCAGGCACCAACCCATACCATACGAACCGCTGCCGAAGGCGTTCCCCATTCCCATCTCACCGCCGTGCATGTCCCAACTTGAGGCGGGAGGTCCACCGCCGCCGTTGGGTGACGGCCCGGTCCAACCGTTGACCGTGACGAAGCCCACGCCCGACTCAATCAGCCGCCGCGCGAGCAACAGGTTCTGTCCGAGCGGATGCATCCCATAGCGGTCTCGCACAGCCTGCGGTTCGCGATTCAACTCAAACGGCTCGCGACCTTCTGAGCCGCTCGTCAGATCGAAGGCGCGGCCGTGCAGGTCTTGCCAATCGGTCGTCGCGCGATGGCGCGCGTTCTCGCGGGCCGAGGGGCTGAGTCCGTCCAGTAAGCGACGCCGGTCGAGCATGCGTCCTGTCGGCACTGTCGCGATCAACTCATCTGGAGCCGTGAAGTTCGGCAGCGCCGGATGATTCGTCGCGGAGCCAACAAACAACGGGCTGTGCATCATGCCAAGATGCCCGCCGTTTCCGATGTTGACCGCGCAGAAGACCGGATCGCCGACACACTTGATGAGCCACATGTACGGAGCGATCGACTTCTCGTCCGGTCGAGCTTTCGACAGGATCGAGCCGATGTACGGTGCGTCGAGCGGGGCTTCGGCCTGACCACTCAAGAGATGGTGCATCGCGTCGAAGTGGTTGCTGATGTTCCCGACATGCGTCATCGACCGAATCAGCGCGATGTGGTCGGTCAGCTTCGCCAGCCGCGTGTGCATCTCGTTGATCTGCATCCCCGGCACCGAAGTCGCAATCGGGCTGTACGGCCCGCGAATCGTGTCGGGCGCGTCTGGTTTCAAGTCCCAAGTATCGAGATGACTCGGCCCACCGCACAACAAGATGAAGATGCACGACTTCTTCGCCGCTCCCTTGCCCAACCCATGCTTCGGGTCCACTCCCGCCGCAACCATGCCGGGCAAGCCGAGCGGCAACGCACCGATCCCCGCCGCTTGAAGCATTTGACGGCGTGAGACCGAAGCGGAGGGCTGCTGTGAATCGTTCTGGAATGGACTCATGAAGCATTTCCTTTCAAACGGATCGACCGAAGTTCGGGACTCATGGCTGAAAATGTGAGACTGCTGCCGCCGCTAAACTCTATCACGGCTGCTTCACCGCATCACAGACCAATTGGTAGTAGTCGGCAATCTTGTAGTCCTTGGCAGGGGGAGCGAGGTCCGACTGCCGAATGACAATCAGATCGAGGCTCGGCACGATGAAGATGTTGTTGTCCCATTTGCCGAGCGCGGCGTATGCGTCCTTGGGAACGTGCGGCCACTTGTTGGTTGTGTTGTTCCACCAGAGGTAGCCGTACGACTTGTTCAGTTCCTGTGACGGAGCGATCGACTCCTTCAACCAAGCGGCCGGAACAACCTGCTTGCCATTCCACTGGCCGTCGTGTCGCACCATCCAGCCGATGCGTGCGAGTGAACGAGCCGTCGTGTGACAGCCGGAGTAAGGGAGCGCGAAACCTTCACGACGTTCCCACGTCAGGTCATCCGCGCGGATGCCGATGGGGCGGAAGAGGCGTTCATTCAGGAACTCGTCGATCTGCCGGCCTGTTGCCTTCTGAAAGACCGGGCTGAGCAACGCGAGTCCCGTATTGTTGTAGTCCCACTTCGCACCCGGCGCATGATCCATCGCGGCCGTCTTCAAGGCATAGCTGAAGAGATCGTCGCGTTGACCAATGCCCGGATCGTTGTGAACTCCCGAAGACATGCTCAGCAATTGCTTCACAGTGATCGTTCGTTTGCTGTCGGGACTCGCCTCGGGAAGGTATTTCCCTACGGTGTGATCCAAAGCCAGTTTGCCATCGGCGATGGCCAAGCCGGTCGCCATGCTGGAGAGTGACTTACTCGTGGAATAGGCCGCGAACTTGGACTTGGCATTCGCGTCACCGAAGTACCACTCGGCCACGATTCTCCCGTGACGAACCACGATCCCCGACTTGCTGTTGTGAGTCTCCAGCCACACCTTGGCCTTCTCCAATCTCGCCGCATCCATGTTCTGACTGGCTGGAGTCGCGATTTCCCAGTCCCCGCTGGGCCACACAGTCTGAGCGGTTTGAGCCGATGCTCCACGCACGCCGATCACGACCGCCAATAGCGCCAGCACTACTCGACAAAGCATTGTTTCTTCTCCGGGTGAGTTTTCAGATGGAGGCCACTGCTCCACGGTGGCTGCTGAACTTGCCAATCAGGTCAGCCGTGGATCGGCACGGTTATACCTGAGATCGGTAAGAATTGATCGTTCAGCGTGGTTAGGAAATTTCGCACGGTGTCATCGTCAATGGATGGGCTTGGCGTGCTGTTGGGGATTGAGTGCGTCCTGGAATGACTGCGAGTCCTGGAATGACTCGCCTACGTAGCTCGGTCATTCCATGACTGAGATTCCAGCCACCTGTCCTTGGCTCGGTTCAACTCGGTCACTGTTCGTTTGAACGCTGGGTCATCATGATCCGAATTGCTGGCCAAGGGCCGACGGCCAATGGGACTTGTTTTAGGTAGCTACGGTCGCCAGACCGTGGGTCAACGGGCCAATTCGCAATCCCCACGCTCTTGGCGAGCGTGGCTACGATCTAAAACAAATGCCATTGGTCCGACGACCCGTGGTGTGTGGCAACCTGATTCTCAACGGAAACACAAAGGGAGACGGAGACGATGTGCATGAAGAGGCTCGCAATTTTCACGGCGTTGGTGTGGGGTGGATCGTGGTCGTCGGCTGTGGCAGCGGAGCCGATTCGACTGTGGGAGGGAGAGGCTCCTGGCGCGTTGGGCCAAGCGGATCACGATGTTCCGACGCTCACGCCGTATCTCCCCGCGAGTGACAAGGCGAGCGGCACAGCCATCGTCATTTGTCCCGGTGGTGGATACGGCGGACTCGCACCGCATGAGGGCGAAGGCTACGCGAAATGGCTGGCTGACAACGGTGTTGCCGCGTTCGTGTTGAAGTACCGACTCGGGTCGAAGGGCTATCGACACCCGGTCATGTTGGGAGATGCCTCCCGCGCGATCCGACTCGTGCGAGCCAATGCCGCTGACTGGAAGATCGATCCCAAGCGGGTCGGCATCATGGGAAGTAGCGCGGGCGGTCACTTGGCCTCTACGGCTGTGACGCACTTCGACGCAGGCCAAGCCGACGCCGCCGACGTGATCGACAGACAAAGTTCGCGCCCCGACTTCGGCATCCTGTGCTATGCCGTCATCACGATGCAGGACGGAGTCACCCACGGCGGCTCGAAACGAAATCTGCTCGGCGACAAACCCGATCCAGCTTTGGTCGAACTCCTCTCCAACGAGAGACAGGTCACGAAGGAGACTCCCCCGTGCTTCGTCTGGAGTACCGGCGAAGACAAAGCGGTGCCGGTCATGAACTCGCTGCAATTTGTGATGGCGTTGGAAAAGTCGGGCGTCGCCTACGACTTCCACGTCTATCAAAAAGGCCAGCACGGCATCGGCCTGAGCGAAGGGAAGAACGGCGTCGCGGCCACCGACATCCACCCGTGGGGCAAGGACTTACTGTTCTGGCTGAAGCAGAACGGTTGGGCAAAGTAGAGGGCAAACAGCCAAACATTCCCTAACGTCTGTGTCACGTCCTCTCTCCTCATGAGCAACCTCGTTTCGGAGTTGCAACCCAGCCACGCATCAAAAGTCTCCCAATCTGCGTCTGTTGATTGATCGTCACAGTCAACTCTGTTTAGCTGTCTCTCCAGCGCCAGGTCAGTGGGACCGGGCGACGACCTTTCCTGAGCGTCCGCTAGTGGGTCAGCGGGTTGAGCAACATGGAAGACTCAAGGCTTGTTTACGGAGAAATTGAAATGCTCAGAACGACGTTATTGACGACAGCCTGCCTGTGGGCGGGACTGACCTGTTGGGCCGACGATCGGCCTGCCGATGCCCTGCTGCCGGTGAACGGCACCGTGGTGACGGTTCGAACCGCGAAAATTGTGGTCGAGGAAAAGCCCGGTCCACACGACTGGCTCATCAAGAACGAAAACATCGTGCGACTCGTCACCCAGACGAATCAGCATCGCGCCCAGATGGGCTTGGCCCCGCTGGTACTCGACACCGCGATGTGCCTCGACGCCCAAAACCACGCGAACTGGATGGCTGCCACGGGAGCCTTTCAGCACAGTTCGCTGCCGTATCTGGAGATCATCTTCCACGGTGTCCCCACGCCAGAAGCGGCCATTCAAGGATGGATTGCCTCGCCTGCGCATCACGCTCACATGTTGAGCGGCACGCGAGTCGGCTTCGGATACCAACTTCGCGGCGGCTACCCCTATTGGGTGGGTGTGTTCCGCTGAAGTCACCAGATCGGAGCTGATTTGTCGTGAGACTTTTCGGCTCTCCGCCATTCGTGTTGGAACGCATTCATCAGCCGCAGGGCGCTAGCCCACGGTTAGGCGAAATCAAACCGGGGCTAGCGCCCTGCGGCTA
>JAYVOX010000471.1:0-5053 GCA_043757695.1 Schlesneria sp. | reverse complement strand
TCCGCCACGCTAAATAATCGGGTAGCTGCACTCGCCAGAGTGCGGGATTCCCACGTTCTGGCGAACATGGCTACCCCCAAATTAAGCGTAGACGAAGCCCTAGGGTGGTTCAGAAGATCAAATTTTGAAAATTGGAATTTCATCCCGTCTTGACCTCACCTCAACTTGCTTTCAGATTGAAAGGCATCCCATGTCCGCAGTTCTTGTCGTGGACGATAATCCCGTTGATCGCCGCCTCGTAGGGCGGTTGGTCGAAAAGGTCGAAGGGACGACCGTTTACTATGCCGAGAACGGGAAACTCGCGCTGGAGCAGGTCGAGGCTCATCTGCCGGACTTAGTCGTCACCGACATGCAGATGCCCGAGATGAACGGGTTTGAACTGGTGGAGGCCTTGCGGGCCCAGTATCCCCTGATCCCGGTGATTTTGGTGACGGCAGCCGGGAGTGAGGCCATCGCAGTGAAGGCGCTGGCAGCGGGAGCGGCCAGTTATGTGCCCAAAGTTTCGCTCGCCGAAGACTTGATCGACACGGTCGAGCGCGTGCTGTCGCTGTCGAAGTCTGAGCGGTCGCAAACGAGATTGAAGAATCGCGTGCGGCGGACAGTCACGGAATACGAAATCGAAACGGATCGGGACTTGGTCCTCACGCTGTCTGTCCATCTGCGCGAGCAGTTCACGGCGATGAGTTCCTGCACTGCGAGGGACGGTCTGCGGACGGGAATCTCACTGGAAGAGGCGTTGCTCAACGCGTTCTATCACGGCAATCTGGAGGTCTCATCGAAGCTGAAGGAAGACGATCATGAAGCGTATGTGAACCTCGCGACGCAACGCTGCGGAGAGCTGCCCTATCAGTCGAGACACATCTTCGTGACGAGCAGCCTCACGCGTGAGGAAGCCTCGTGGGTGATCCGCGACGAGGGGCCGGGCTTTGACGTTTCCACGCTCCCCGATCCGACCGATCCCGAATACTTGGAGCGGCCTCATGGACGCGGGCTAATGCTGATGCGGACGTTCATGGATGAAGTGGTCTACAACGAGAAGGGCAACGAAGTGCGGTTGGTCAAACGCCGCGCGTGAATCGGTATCGAAAGCGCAAGACCGAGCACGAACTCTTCTGAATGGACCACAACATGGCGGACTCCCCGAAGCGGATTGCGGTGCAGACCCGAACTGCGGTGCAGAGCTGGATGCGCCGGTGGCGCGGCCGGTCGGTGCATGTGACCGAGCAGATTGCGAAATGGTTGCTGCCCGTGGTCGTCCTCGGGACGGGCGTCCTGTTGTGGTTCCTGATTCATCAGGTCGATGCGCTCTATCGTGAATTGGCGATGCAGGGAACGTTGCTGCAGGCCAAGACAATGTCGGAGATGCGGCAGTCCTATTCGAGCGAAGTCGTTAACCGGCTGAAGAACATGGACATTGAGGTGACTCACGACTATGTCGGGAAGCCCAATGCGGTGCCCCTGCCTGCCACGCTGATCATGGTCCTCGGTGATGCCTTGGCAAAGGAACGCCCAGGAGCGCATCTGCGGTTGCTCAGTGACTACCCCTTCCCGCATCGCGCGGCCGGGAGAACGCTCGACTCGTTTGAACAGGAGGCCATTCTGAGATTGAGGCAGTCGCCGAACGAGACGTTCTCGCGGTTCGAGGTCTACGAAAAACGTCCGTCACTGCGTCTGGCTGTTGCCGATCGGATGCAACAGTCGTGCATCGATTGCCACAACTCACACCCGCAAAGCCCGAAACGCGACTGGAAGGTCGGCGATGTGCGCGGAATTCTCGAAGTGATCCGGCCGCTCGATGAGCAAGTCGCCGCCACACGCAACTTGCTGATCTACGCCATGGGCGGCACGGTCGCGATCTACGGCTTGGGGCTGCTCGGATTGTTGATGCTGATCCGGCGAGTCAATGCCGCCTCGCAGCAATTGCGGCAGGCGGAAGCTCGGACCCGATCCATCGTCAACAATGCCGCCGACGGGATCATCACGTTTGACGGAAACCTGCGGATCGAGGAATTCAACGAAGCCGCTGAAACGATGTTTGGCATCCAAGCGGTCGCAGCCTCGCGCATGGATTTCCTCGCACTGGTTGATGATGACCAGCGCCGCCTGCGAGATTTCGTCTTCCACAAACTGCTGCGGGACGACGACAGCAGTTCGGGCATCACCCTCGCGACGGACATCCGCGTCAGCAACAAGTCACTGTCGTGCGAGTTGCTCGGACGACGCCAGGATGGAACGAGCTTTCCGACCTCACTCTCGATCGGGTCCATTCGCTGGGGCGATCAGACGCGGTTCACGTGCATCTTGCGAGACCTCTCCGATCAGAAGCGAATCGAGGCGGCACTCGAACAGGAACAGTCCGTCATTCAAGAGCTGATGCTCAACCTGACCGAAGCGATCTTCATCTACTTCAAGGACACCGACAGCCGCTTCCTGCGGGTCAACGCAGCGTTGGCCCGCAAGCTCGCACTGGCCAAACCTGATGACGCGATCGGCAAGAGCGACTTCGACCTCTTCCCTGAGGAATACGCTCGTCACGCGTTCCGCGATGAACTGGAGATCATGCGGACCGGCAAACCGGCGTTGAGTATTGATGAACTCGCGACATGGCCGGACGGAACGCAGAGCTGGGTCACGACGACCAAGATGCCGCTCCGCGATCGGAGTGGTCGCTTGATGGGAACGTTCGGAATCTCACGCGATGTCACCGAGATGGTCCGCGCAAGAGAGGAGCTGCGCCGGGCGAGCGACAACGCCAATCAAGCGAACCGGGCCAAGAGCGAGTTCCTCGCCAACATGTCGCACGAAATCCGCACCCCCATGAACGGCATCCTCGGCATGACCGAGTTGGCGCTCGACACGGACCTGTCGCCCGAACAACGCGACTACCTGCAGATGGTCAAGTCGTCGTCCGAGCAATTGCTGCACATCATCAACGACATCCTCGACTTCTCCAAGATCGAAGCGGGCAAGATGGAGCTCGACCCGCACCCGTTCCGTCTCCGAGACTCGTTGGGTGAGACTTTACGGGCGCTGGCTCACCGTGCCGACAGCAAGGGCTTGGAACTCGCCGCTCAAATTGCCCCGGCCATCCCCGAGTACCTGATCGGGGACAGTGGTCGCCTGCGGCAGATCATCGTCAACCTTGTCGGCAACGCGATCAAGTTTACCGAGCAGGGTGAGGTCGTCGTCGAAGTCCGACAGGCAGGAACAGCCGACCTGCTCATGAATCAACCGGGTTCGTCACTGGCGGAAACTGAAGTGCAACGGGCGGCGGATCCGAGCGGCGGCCTCACGCCTTCGGTTGTCGGTTCGGAACCAACTGCGCGCGAGATCGAACTTCAATTCATCGTGCGCGACACCGGCGTCGGCATCCCTCCCGAAAAGATTCACCGCATCTTCAACGAGTTCGAGCAGGCCGATGGCTCGACCACTCGACGCTTCGGGGGAACCGGTTTGGGACTGGCCATCTCGCGCCGGCTGGTGCAGTTGATGAACGGACAGATTTGGGTCGAGAGTCAGCCAGGGCGCGGCAGTGATTTCTATTTCACAGCCCGCTTCGGGGTTGAGGCCGATCAACAAGCGACGGCTCCCGGCAACGTGACGGTTCTCGAAAATCTCCCCGTGCTGGTCGTCGATGACAACGCCACCAACCGCCGGATTCTCGCCGAGATGCTGACCAATTGGCGGATGCGTCCGACGGTCTTGGAAAACGCCCGCGACGCACTGCTGGAATTGATCCGTGCGGCAGACAGCGGCGAGCCTTATCAGTTGGTACTGCTCGACTGTCACATGCCCGATGTCGATGGATTCATGCTGGCCGAACAGATTCGCAACCGATCCGAATTGTTGAACGCGACCATGATGATGCTGACCTCGGGAGGCCAGATGGGAGACGTGGCTCGTTGTCGCGAACTCGGTATCGCGGGCTATCTCATGAAGCCGATCACGCAGTCCGATCTGTTCGACAAGATCGTGCAACTGCTCGATCGCGAAGGGGTCCGCATCGAGCCGAACTTGATTCGCGCGCTGCCCGCCCCCGCTGCGACAACGTCCATGCGCGTGCTGGTGGTCGAAGACAACGTCGTCAACCAACGACTGGCAGTCCGATTGCTGGAGAAGCGGGGCCATTCCTCGGCCGTTGCCGGAAACGGTCTCGACGCGCTGGACGCCCTCGATCATGGCGAGTTCGACGCCGTGCTGATGGATGTTCAGATGCCTCGCATGGGAGGACTGGAGGCCACCTCGCAGATTCGCCTGCGCGAACGGGGAACCTCACGCCACCTGCCGATCATCGCCATGACTGCCAATGCCATGAAGGGCGATCGCGAAACCTGCCTCGCCGCCGGAATGGACGCTTATCTTTCCAAGCCGATTCAAACGGCCGAGCTGTACCGCGTTCTTGAATCCTACGCCCCGTCGGCGACTCGCTCCTTGGAGTCGCTCCCACAGGCTACGGACTCATTCGGTGAGGCCCAGCCGATCGGCCTGACCGGCTCTTCCAAGTTTGTTCTCAGCCTGCCACCCGCAACTCCCCAGCCGCTTTGTCCCGCTCAGCCAGCGTCCTCCGAGCCGCTCATCAACTGGAGCGCAGCCTTGAAGAGCGCGATGGGAGACGATGAACTCCTCGACGAATTGATCGGGATCTTCCTCGACTCGCTGCCACAGTGGTTGACCGACCTGCAATCGGCCATCACAGCGCGCGACACGGTTACCGCCACGCGCCTCGCTCATACTCTCAAAGGCTCACTCCGCCAATTTGCAGCCACCGCGA
This sequence comes from Schlesneria sp., assembly GCA_043757695.1. GTDB lineage: Bacteria > Planctomycetota > Planctomycetia > Planctomycetales > Planctomycetaceae > Schlesneria. The sequence goes on along the minus strand of JAYVOX010000471.1, from coordinate 282 downwards.
CCGCCAGCGCTCAACGCTTGGAAGATGAATGCGGCCAAGCCAACTACTCCGCCGCCGACGCCACGATTCACGAAGTGCTCACAGCCTTGGACCAGTTGCGGCCCCTGCTGCGAGAGCGATTGAAGAAGACTCCCGAAGCGTGAACGTCGATTCCAAATGAACAAACATCACGAGCGCACGGCCTGTCGCCAGTCGTCCTGGCGGAGGTCGTTGTTGCGGTAGAGTTCGATCAGGCGTTCGAGCATGGTGATGTCGCAGCGGAACTGGTCGCCTCGTTCGGTG
>JAYVOX010000470.1:0-5061 GCA_043757695.1 Schlesneria sp. | reverse complement strand
CGGTCAGCTTTTTTTCGCGGCCTGTTGTTCGTCGTGGCGTTTGAGCTGGGCCACGTGAGCGGCGACATCATCCGCCGTGGCCCAGCCCATCATCAGGTAGCACAGCATTTCGTGCGTGCGTTTCGTCGGCTTGCGGCCCGTCCAGAGCGAGATCAGCAGGCAGGCGATGATCGCGCAGTAGGCCTGGATCTTGATCCCATTCTGGTTGTGGCTGAGCAGGTGACGACAACCGAGCAGGTGCTTGAACTGACGGAAAAAGATTTCAATGGTCCAGCGGTAGGCATCGAGCAGCGCGATGATTTCGGCGGGAACGTCGAGCAGGTTCGTGGCGATGCGCAGGAAGCCGTCGCTATCGACACCCGATGAACCGCCCTTGTACTTTCCCTTCGAGGTGTGTGGCTTGATCTTCACGATCACCAGCCTGACGGGATGTTGTGGCCGGTCTTGGGCGGGGCGCGTCAGACCCAGCCGCACGATCTGGTCCGACAGCACGCGGGCCGCGCGATCCGCCGCCGTCAGCGGTCGCTCTTCGACGACTTCAAACACGCTGTTGTCGCGCAGGCGGCAGACGTAACTCGACCGCTTGGCAACGATGGCGTTGAACAGCGTGAACTTCGCATCGCCACGGTCCTGGATGTACAGCCGGTCGGACTCGATCGTCCGTTCGAGCACCGCGCGTTCGTCGTGTTCGCCGCCGCCGTTCGGTGTGACATCGATCCGCAGCGGCACATGCCGCTCGACCTCGAAGTGAGTGTGCAGTCGCCACTTCACCATCCCCGCGCCCGACTGCCGCTTCATCACCGACGCGGCCATGATTCGCGGCATCGCCGCAATCAACGTGGCATCGACCAGCGTGATCGTCTGCTTCACGGCCTTCAGTCGAGCGTCCTGCACCAGCGGCTGAAGCTGCCCGCCGAGTTCCTGAATGATCTCGACCAATCGCTCGGGATCGAAGAGCGTCGCGGCCTCCGACAATGACCCCAACGCCGCCCGGCCACACCCCAGTCGCGACTGCACGTTCGACAGTTCACTCGCCTGCTGCACGGCCCGCAACGACGAGCAAATCGGGTTGAACAAATACAACAACACCAGCGCCGCATACTGGTCGAAATGCAACTCCCGGTTACCCGCCTTGTCGCGATCGCACCCGTCGTCACGCAACCGTTTCAGCAGCGGCAGCAACTGGTCGAAATACTTGAGCCCGACGATGTCGCTTTCGCTCAGCTTGGCCGGAGAGACCGCCGTCTCAACTTCTGGTAAGGTGTCCATGCGCCACTAATAATCGATCGTCGGCCCTGCGCAAAAAGCGTGCCGAACAGTGTTGGACCTGTCCCCTTTTCACACTCCCCGCATTTCCGGCTCGATGGCGACGGGATTCGTCACGGCCACCGTCCAACTCAGTTGCCCTGCATTGTTCCGTAAGAGACCCAACAACCAGTGTTCGACGCCCCCCATCAACAGATTGGGTGTGATAAACGTCACGCATAAAACGGGTGAAAGTCGGGGACGAACCACAGCAAGGTCGCGTTCAGAACGTGGCACCAGTTCCGATGCGACCGATTCAGGCGGCGCAGTGCGGGGGCGCACGCTGGGCTGATTGCTGTCGTACATGGAGGCGCTTTCATCTGTGCTTGCAAAGAGTACTGGTTATTTTCGCGACGCACGCCACGATACGGCGGTCCCTTCGTCTGTGACAAATCTCTTGCTCTCGGAATTCCCCATGCGTGCCAGTCTGATCATCGCCGCTCACAACGAGAGCGACCGTCTGTGGCGAACCGTGGCATCCTGCGTCGAAACATCGGCGGGACTCGATTGCGAGATCGTCGTCGCGGACGATGCATCGTGGGACGAGTCCGTCGGGGAGACGCTGCTGCGGTTCCCGCAAGTCCGGGTTGTCCGGCATGACGAACGAAAGGGAGCGTCGCCCACTAAGGACTTGGGTGCGCGTCACGCGCGCGGTGAAGTCCTGATCTTTCTGGACGGCCACACCAAGCCCGAACCCGGAGCGATCCAACGGCTGATCGAAGATGTCGAACGATTGAAGGGCGAAGCGATCATCACGCCGTCTGTGACCGGCTTGTGTGTGACGCGCTGGAAGACGCTGCCGCATCAGACGGGGCACGGCCTCTCGCTGGAATTGGAACGACTCGACAGTCCCTGGTTGCCGCTCAGCGCGCTCCGTGAACATCGGCATCGTGGACGCCTGTTCTACGAGTCGCCAGCACTCTCAGGCTGCGCGTTCGCCGTTCATCGCGAGTTGTACGACGACCTGCGCGGCTTCGACCCACACATGCTCTGCTGGGGTGTCGAGGATCTCGACTTCGGGTTGAAGTGCTGGCTGATGGGACATCCCATTTTGCACGATCCCGTGCCGGTGATCGGCCATCGGTTCCAACAGCGCTTCGACAACTTCGAGGTGCCGGTCGATCAGCACATCGTCAACCAACTGCGGATGGCCCGCAAGAACTTCACCGAAGCGGTCTGGTCCAACTGGCTCGCCCGCTGCCGCGCACGAAACTCAGGTTCACTCACCGAACATCCGGAAGGACTTTGGGCACGCGTCTGGGAATTGTTCGGCGAACGCCGCCCCAGTGTCGAGCAAGAACGCGCCCACCTCCTCGCCCGCCGAGTCCACGACGAGTTCTGGTACGCCGAACGCTTTGGGCTGCCGTGGCCGAAGTTGCAGGCCGAACACTTCGAGCCGGGAATGCGCGCCTTTGAAGCAGGCGCTGAAGAATCGCCCCCGACTCCCAGCCCATCGCCCAGCCCGACTCCGCCGCCGTGTGAATGCAAACTCACGGGGATTACTCCGACAAGTTCAATCATCTGTGTCGGGAAGAACATCACGTTCACGGCTCAAGGCGAATGTCTCGACAATGTCAGTTGGTCCGCGCCGGGTGGGGATCCCGCAACGGGCACGGGGAGCAGCTTCACCACAAAATGGGACTCCACAGGTGACGAGACGGTCACTGCCGTTTGCCAAGGGGACGACCAAGTATCCAGCGCCAATGTGAAAGTCGTCGCTGTAGACAAAGTGATTGTCGATGGGTCGGATCCCGAGGACGAAGGCCCAGTCGAAGTAAAATTGGGCCTGTCGGTCGATCTCCGCGCCAAGCGAATACCTGCTCCACCGGACGGAGCATGGCCGGATGGCGATCCAAAGTGGGAAATTACACAGACGCCATCCCCCTTCGCTTTCGGCAAGCTGCTGCCAACGACCGGGGGCAGGGTCACTTTTGTGCCTGATGCGGAAGGAACCTGGAAGGTTCGGGCCAAGTGTTGTAGCTCCGAGGATGAAATCGAAGTCACTGCCGTAACAGGTTGTAGTTGGATTGAGAACGTCAGCGCCGACAGTTGCTTTGTGAGAGTCGACGTAGGTCCAACGAGTGCGACCACACCGATGAATGTCTTGGGACGGAGAGGTTCAAACCCCGACGATAAAGTAACGTTGACGATTACATTGAAGTCCGGTGGAAGTTCGAGCAAAGTCACATGGTCGGGTGCAACACAAGACGGGAGTAATCCGCTCAAAGCGACAGTCCCGATCAACCAATCGGTGCTGAAGAAAGTGATTGTTAAATATGACGGCTCGGATTGCCGTGAGATTCGTGTTTGGCCGGTCTGGACGAACGTCATCATCAGGATCGATGGGCAACTCAGCCCAGATAACAAAGCGTCAAGATTGACTGATGCCGGAAATTGGCCAACAGAGATCGGTGGAGGAAACGACTTGGGTCCAATTGATGTGTGGCAGAATGCAGGCGTCACGTACAAAGATGCTCTAGGACGCATGGAGGCAGTAGTTGTTCTCTCTCCACCAGGTGTTGGCGAAGTCATTCCTACAGGGAAATTGCTCTTCCGGAGAAAACTGACAGGTATTGGATGGGCAAATGCAGGACATTACGGGGCTGGAGATACATGGTTCGCCGGACCGTTTGCAAACTCCAATAACGTCGATGACACGTCAGGCGGTCCGGCGGTGGATGTCAATCCAGCCGGGAATGACAAGCTGTTTGACCTCGACGTCCCTGGACAAAAGTGGCCTGCGGCCTATCACACAGGAGAGCAGTATGGCAACTTCGTGCAGTACGTCACCATTGACGTATGCGGCACTAAAGAGTTGTGCTCGAATGAAGTTCCTTGGAGCTACTGTTCTCGTATTGATTATGACAAGGTGACAAACAAGCTGGAACTCAATGAATTGAAAACATCACACATCACACTGCCAGAGAGTCCGCATTATTCCAAGCGGTAGTTTCTGCCTTTGATTCAAGGAGACTATTCATGACCGTCTTGCCACACATCCGTTGGCTGGCTTGTGCAGCCTTCGTCACGATCGCCTCAGCAATGATAGCTGACAATCTTGCCGCTGATCCCAAGCTGGATTTGCGGGAAACCGAACCAGCTAAGTATGCGATCACAATGCCAGATTATCATCATGCTGCTCGCGAAAAGTGGCGAGGCCAAGTAAATCTTCTGTACCAGCAACTCAACTCCATAGCTGAAGATGCACTCAAGTCAGTTGCGGATAATCGGCTTTCGATTGATCGACGGACAGACGCTTTGATGATTGTGGAACAGTTTAGTGCGCCAGTTACAGCCAAAATGCTCATCGAGTCTATTGAATTGGAAGACGAACGCGGCGTCCATTATACCGACATCGCAAGAGGCCGCCATCCCGTCGTGACCGTCCTCAAAAACTATGGCGTGCCAGTCACGGATCATGTCAATTTCGCCTTGGCTCAGGAAACGAATCCGCGCCGGCGTGAACTCCTCTGTGACGTTCTGGAACAAGTGAGTGGCGTGCAAAAAGCATTAGAAAGACTTGACCTGTATCTTACGGGAAGCGAATGGAAGGAAAAAGAAAAACGAAACCTGCACATGGCACTCAAGGAACTACAACGGCGAGACAAACCCGCGGACAAGTAAAAAATTGCGGGGGAGTGTGAAAAGGGGACAGGTCCAACACTGTTCGGCACTCGGGTTGCTGGCGGCATAATTTTCCGCAGTCGAACGGCACGCTTTTTGCGCAAAGCCGGTGATCGATTATTAGTGGCGCAT
>JAYVOX010000469.1:0-5061 GCA_043757695.1 Schlesneria sp. | reverse complement strand
CGATCAACCGAAATCTTTCCTCGCCGCACGGCGCAGGTCAAGCATGACCAGACAGAATCATCCGGCGATGGATACCGAGTGCCACTGCGTGCCACTGCTTCGGAGTCCACTGTTTGGACTGGAGACAAGGGTAACAGGTGTTCGGGGACATGGGTGACACATTCCTCCTACTCTTGAAGGGGGGTGGAAGCGACGGAGTGAGCGGAGCGAACGCAGTCGCTTCCACCCCCCTTCGCGCCGTCCGAGACCCCCGGCAGTCGATGGACCACCCGTCGTTTTTCTGCCATCTCTTTCAAATTCAACTCGCCCAGGCATTGCGGACCAAAGCTGCCGCCAGTGGCACCCGGCGCACCGATCAAGGGATCACGGCGTCGCGCGTCGCAAGCCAAGTGCCTCAAGCATGTCGTCAATCGAGAGTGCATTCTCAAGATTTGAAAGGTCGGCCACCTGCTTCTTGCCTTCGCGGACTTCTTGCATCACCTTCTCGAAGAGAGCTTGCTTGCGTTCAAGAATCTTCAGAATTCGTTCATCGACGGTGTCCTTCGCGATCAACGAGGTAATCAAGCACATTCTGTTTTGCCCGATGCGATGGACACGGGCTGCGGCCTGTTCCATCACCGCAGGATTCCACCATTGATCCAAGAACACCACCTGATTGGCTCGTGTAAGCGTCAATCCTGTTCCACCGGCCTTGAGGCTGACAAACGCAACGCGATGCCGTTCGTTGGTTTGGAAGGTGTTCGTGAATTGGATGCGATCTTTCTCGGACAGAGAGCCGTCATAGCGAAGCGGGTGGAACTCTTTCACAGACGAGGGGAACTTCCATTTGTCACACACGAGATGGGGATACTGTGTAAAGACAAGGGCTTTCTCGCAATGTTGCCGATCGACTCCCGTGGGGTGCATTTCCTCCAGCATTTCTTGAAGCCAGTCTAGTTTTGCGCTGGTCCCCGACGCTTCGTCGTAAATGCACTGCTGCTTCAGTTTCGTCAACAGAGCAAGGACGTACATTCGCAGATCGTTCGGCTTCATTTCGAGATTGGTAGAAACATCACAACGAGCTTCGTTTTCCAATTCGAGATAACGTTTGAGCTGTAGACCTTCGAGTTCCACGAGCTGGATTCGAGAGACCTTTTCCGGCAGGTCTTTCATCACAGCCGTCTTCTCTCTCCGAAGCACGTTGTTTTTCGTCTCTGCCAGAAGTTGCTGGTCGGTGAACCATGAATTCTTCAACGCGGGATCAATCACGTTCCAGACGGTTCGGTAGTCGTCAAAAGAATTCTCCAAGGGAGTACCTGTCAGTGCCCATCGTTGATCTGCAATCACGGATGCAACGGCAATCGACTTCTTCGCGGACGAATTCTTGAGGTACTGAATCTCATCGACGATCAGCAGGTCAAATGGCTTGATTTCCGACTTATGTTGGCCATACCCGCCGCAAATGAGATTGGTGACAGTCTCGTAGTTCGTAATGTAAATGTGGTGCTTGCGAGAAATGGCGTCGTATTTGGTTGGGCCATGAACCACTGTCACAGACAGTTCTGGTGCCCAAATCGAAATCTCCGTGTACCACGTCGGCAACAGACTCTTCGGGCAGGCGATCAAGACACGCTGTACCAATTCTGGCACGCATCGCGAGGATAGCTTGCACCGTCTTGCCCAACCCCATTTCGTCGGCTAGCAATGCCCGTTTGCGACTCGCCAGAAACTGAATGCCCTCAAACTGAAAGTGGAACGGTCGCTTGTTGTCGGGGTAAGCAGCGAGAAGCGCATCGAGCCCTTTAACCCGGACATCCCAGTTCTTTTGGGCGAGCAGCAAGTAGAAGAGTGAAGCGAATGGATCGTCGTCCGGCGCGCGTTCGCGTGATGCCTCTTTTCTTGCTTCGTCTCCAGCTTTCGTAAGTGGAACAGGGCAGAAGCGGACAAAGACTCGCCCCCTCGTCTTCGGCGGAGCGAGTGGGACTGGAATCGAAACGGTACGCGGAACAGCCAATCCAACCGCAATATCTTCCGTATTGCGAGGCGAATGATAATTCCGTTGCCAATCCAATACGGCGTCAACAAAGTCGGAAGAACCAATGGCCGTTGTTGGCGCTTCGAGAAGATTTTTCGGGTTCGATAAGACCCACCACTTGGTGAACTTGTCAGGCTTGAACCGCCCCGTTTCCAGCTTCGGGTGTAATTTCAGGCGTTTGCAGATCGGCTTCTCGATGGAGACTCCGACATGCAAGAACCCACAAGAATTCAACAGCTCAATGGAGATTGTTGCTGCTTGCCATTCGACAAAGCCTTCGGTTGCAAATTGCAACCTCTGAAAGTTCGGTTGGAACTCCAGACGTTCACTCGACGGTTTCTCAATGGTCACTTCGACACGGGAGAATTCCGAAACAATCGGCGTGAAGTGAACTTGATTGCTTGGTGGCTTCTGAACCTGCGCATCGACAGCCGTTCGGTCGGTGTGGCATTCCGAACGCAGGATTACGCTGCGCGATTCAACGATGAGCAGCCCGAACTTGCCGACGTGAACGGCGGGACGAGCCAACTCGTAGGAGTTCGCCGTCAATGAAGTCGCAACTGGATATGAAAATACTGGTGGTACGGAACCGCCGGTCCGAGGCGTTTCAATGGGTCCGGGGACGGCGGTTCTCGTCGATGGCGCACCGGGGCGTTTCAGCGATCCAAACATGTCGAACGCTCACAGTTTGTATTCATCATTGCGAGCCGCCAGCACCTCACGACATTTCTCGATTCGTTCAAAGGCATCGATCATGTCTGCATCGAGCGAAGAAAGATCAACCACATCGGCGTATTCCAGCTTGTCACGAGGTGGGATCACCGTAGGTCGCGTGGCGACGGTGCCAAGTTGCTCGGTCTGCCGCAGAACCAGCACCGGAATGGAAGTATGGGCCGCGAGGCCCAACATGTATTCGTCTTGAACGAAAACGACTTTGGGTTTCGTCTTGATGTCGTTGAGCAGTTGGACACCGCACAGATTATTCGCAATGAAGCTATTCAGGCGTTTGCCGTACAAAATCTGTTGAGCGCGGGTTGGTCGCACGGCGCTCGTAATCAGGAATTCCAACGGAATCCCCGTATTGTCAGTCACAAGCATTCCACCGACCGCGTTACCGTTAGTCACGTTGAACGTCACCTGAATAAAGCCGATCGGGTACGTCAGACCATCGGCCCCAAGCTTCTGGCCGTTCCTCAATGACGTTGCCGGAGAGTCTCCCATTCTCGGCGGACTCTCCGGAAGCATGCCGTCGTCCTGACTAAGATCGATTTCGTGCCGGTTGATTGTGTTCAGCGAATCGTCCATCTCGGATGTCATTTGATTAGACCCTCTGTTTTCATGAACGAAACGTCGCATCAGAATTGTGAAGCAAAGTCTGTCGGTGAATACGACCGTTTTCAACACCGTAACTGTCCACTGTCAGATTTCCTACCCGTCGAGGATCTTCTTGCAGGTAGTTTTCGACGATGATCAGCCCCGTGAAGAAGGGGGCGAGTTCCACTGGCGAGGGAGGGGCTTCGCTCGCCAGTGTACTTTGAAGCCACTGGCGGCCCAAAGCTGCCGCCAGTGGCACCCGAGAGAGGGATGATCGTTGTCAACGTCTCCCTCCCGGTGCGTTCCGAAGACTCCACGCTCTGGCGTTCCTGCAACTTGGCTCGACTCGCCTGATCCGGCAGGACGGGATGTTTCACAACGTTCTGTGAGATCGCTTCCACCAGCGGGTAGTCGGAGATGGTCTGCACGAAGATCGCGCCGTTGTTGTGCCGGGGCGTCGCGGTCACGTCCACTTGCAGCGACAACACGGCATCCTTCTGAAGCAGCCGATGGTGGATGTCCTCGATGGATTTGAACCACGCCAGAGACTTGTCGTGAATGTGATGGGCCTCGTCATTCAAGACCGCCAACTCTTCGATGTCGCGGACGATCATGCCCAAGTCCACCTTGCTGTCGGTGGTGGCCCCGGTGGGACGCGGCCCGAAGAAATAGTCCATCGTGTCCTCATCGTCCGCCGACGGGAGCGACTCGTTGCCGGCGTACACGCGGTGGATGTTCGTCAGGAAGATGTTGCCCGTCTTGCGGACGACGCGGACTTCGTCCTGTACATGCAGCGTGAGTTGAAAATCATCGCGCCAATCGTGGCCCTCGTAACCGTTATCGGGCAGCACCGGATCGTGAAAGAAAATCCGCAGTCCCTGAAAGTCTTTGTAGATCCGGTCCAGCACGATGATGTTCGGCGCGATCACGAGAAAATTGCGGGCCAGCGTCGAGTCCGGTTCGTACAGCTTGTGAAAGAAGCTCCACGCCAACACGAGGCTCAAGACTTTGGTCTTGCCCGCGCCGGTGGCCATCTTCACGACGAATCGCCGCCACGTTTCGTCGAACATGCCCGTCGAAACGGCTCCCGAACTGTCGAACCGCAGCAGGTCATATTTGTCCTTCACGCCGACCACGTCGTACAGAAAGACGATGGTTTCCAACGCCTCGCGCTGGGCGAAGAAATACTGAAACTCCTCGGATGTCCCGTCGGCCTTGGGTAACAGATGCTGTTCGAGGAACCACCAGCGGAGCAGAGCCTTGCTGGTCGCGGTCGCGCCGTCATAGCCCTTGTCGCGCCACGCCTGCACTTCTTTGCGGAGCGTCGGAACGAAGGGAGGCAACAGTTTCTCAAAGCTCGTGGTGCGCAGCGCCTCATCCGCCGGGAACCAGCGAATGGCGGGATCGAGGATCGCGTGTGGATCGTTGGGAAAGCTGGGATGCAGGGCCATGTGGTTTTCTCACAGAAGTGAATCGCGGGATGTCTTTACCCCGAAGGGGTTGAATCTCAAAGCCCAGGGTCGCCGCGCAGCACCCTGGGTTACGGTCACACAATCATCCTTTACCCCGAAGGGGTTCTATCTCACAGCCCGGGGTTGGTCGCACCGCGACCAACCCTGGGTCATCGTTCGCGCTGCAGACCAAACCCCAACGGGGTTTCATCAAGAACGGCACTGAACTGATGCAACCCCTTCGGGGTATTCCTTTGTCGCCTTGCGTACCCAGGGTGCGCC
>JAYVOX010000468.1:0-5072 GCA_043757695.1 Schlesneria sp. | reverse complement strand
ATGAGGTCAGCTATCAGGTCGAAGCGCCGATGTCCGAGATCACCCTGCGAATGCAGCTTCATTTTCAGACGACCTGCGGAAAAGTTGGAACCATCACGCTAGCCCCGGCCCACATTCACGAAAATCGCGAGGAGGACCGCAATGTGTCAAGCCAGTCGTTCCTCGTTGTTCAACGCGGTCACTCGGAGGCGCTCAGCCGCGCCTCCATCCAACTCGTGAATGACCTGAGCTCCCTTGATTCGCTGCCATTGGCCCCGTTCTCGCGCACGGGAACAGCCCGATTCGGTGCTGTTCCGCAAAAGTAAACAACCGCGACGACCGGCTTCCGTATCGTGAGAAGGCTCGATGACGGGAAGCTATTGAGCACGAGTCCGCTTCGGGTTGTCTTGAACGTAGCCGTCATCGTTCCGCGTGATGAGCCTTTTTCAAGTGGACCTCTGTTCCCGGAAGGCTCATCACGCGGAGCGATGATGGCTACGTTGGTGCCGAGTTCAGTTCCCGCAGACTACCGCCGAGTGGCGGGCGGCTGCGCGGTCGCGCGGGTTGGTGATGTTTGCAGTTCGGGTCTTCGCAGCACTTGCCCGCCTTGGCGAGTGCGGCTGCAATGTCGTCCTTCGAGGTGAGTGCATCGAACTTGCCGACGAGTACGCCGGGCGGCGCGAGCAGCACCGTCGTCGTCCCCTTGGCCTTCGTGGCGTCAATCTGCATCTGCTTCAGAAACTTCTCTTCCTTGGGGTCCGCCGCCAGCAACGAGAACGTCACCAGCCGATCCTTGAAATGCGGATCGGCCTGAAAATCCTTGAGCGACGCCGGTGCGGGAGCCTTGGCCGAACCCTGCACGCAGACGAAGACCAGCTTGCCCGCCTGCAACGACTTCATGCAATTCGTCATCGTTGGCGTGACGAACGAATTCTCGATCCCCTCGGCCGTCAGCTTTTGGGCGAACATGCCCGTGATGGCTCCGTTGGGAGCGACGGCAATCGTCATCGGCATCGGAGCGCGGCTGACATCGAACTTATCGACCAGGGCCTTCTCAACTGGCTGGCCCACCTGCACGTAAGCTGCACGGGCCGTGTCGGCTCGGGTGGCCAGCCCCTCTTTCAACGTCGCGGCCATCGCCTGAGTGGCGGCATCGTTGGTCTTGTAGAACACCAGAAAGGTGTACTTCTCTTCTGCGGCGGCCTGTTCCAGCGTCGCTTCCGCCTGACTGGCCGACGGGGGCCGCACGGTGGTGACCTGCTGAGCACTAACCGTGGACTGACTCACTGCGAGCAATCCGACCAGTGCGACACCAACACATTGAACACGAACGAACATTTTGAATCCTTTCATGGGAACCTTCCTTGAAAACCGGTCCACTCGGACTTCGCCGTGTAACAGGCATCTGCCCGAGTAAGCTTTACAACAGTGATCGCTTTTCCTCGCCGCTCTGTAGTCCCGTTTTTTCAATCGTGAGGTTGAACGCAGGGACTGCACTCTCAGTACCAAACTCGACATCCTTGTTTATCGTCATTCCGAGACCCGGCGGGTTATCGGCAGAATCTGAATCACGATTCGGCGTGACTTCACTCGCTTGTAAGGCCACGCCGGAAGCGGTGTTCCGTGTGCCGTTGCTTACTTGTGATCGTGGGCACTGTGCGGTTCTTCCTTGAACTCACCGGCGTAGGGCGTGCCATCAAATTCGCCGCTGATTGTGCCGTCGAACTCTTGGACGACTCCGAGCTTCTCGTGTTTGCCGACGAAGCGTGAGGACGTGCCAGCGGCTTCACCGTCCAGCGGCATGGCGGTCAGTTCGACTTGGAACGACGGCTCTTTGATCGACAGCAGCAGTTTGCCATCGGCCGACTTGATCGGGGTGGCGGTCTTCTCGTCGCTGCCCAGCACATAGACGGTGGCTTCTTGCCTATCGTGATCGACGGTGAACTCGACATGGAATTTGCCGCCGCCCCAATCGGCAACCGCACCTTCATGCGGACCGGCTCCGTGGCCGGCGTGCTTGTGGCCGTGATCGTCCTTGGCCGGTGTGCTCGCGGCGGGTGTCGGAGTCGGCTTAGCTGCCGGAACAGATTGGTCTCCGCCGCCACAGCCTGCGGTGAACGTGATGGCGGCGAGCGCGACCAATGACGTGAACTGACCAAGATTCTTTCGCATGTAATGATCTTCTAAAAACGAGGGGGATGGTTCAGACCACAACGGCTGAACCGCGTAATTTCTTCAACACTGAATCCGAACACGCAGCAACTTCACGGAATTCACGAAGACGAGGATGTCGGGGCCAAGGTGGATCACAGCCGCTTGGATGGGACCGATCCAACCGAGCAGCGCGGCTGTGATTCCAAGCACATGGACCACTCCGACGCCAACGAAGATGTTTTCCTGAATGGTCCGGTAGGCGCGACGGGCGAGGGCGCGGGCCAGCACGATTTTTGAGAGGTCGTCGGTCATGAGCGCGACATCTGCGGCCTCAAGGGCGGCCTGTGTGCCACGGGTACCCATTGCGATGCCGACCTGAGCTTGGGCCAAAGCGGGAGCATCGTTGACGCCGTCGCCGACCATGACCACTTGGTGTCCTTCCCGTTGCAACTCGACGATCGCGTTGACCTTGTCTTCGGGCAGCAACTCCGCTCGAACGTCATCAATGCCGAGTTCTGTGGCGACTCGGTCGGCGATGCGTTTGTTGTCGCCGGTCAGCATCACCACTCGCTGGACTCCGGTGGCTTTCAATCGAGCGACCGCTGCCTTCGCTCCCGGTCGGATCTGGTCGGCGAGTTCCAACGTGCCGGCCACCGATTTTTCCACGACGATGTAGACCGTCGTGCCTACTTCCTCCGTGCTGAGCGCGGGGACTTGGATGCCGTTCTCTTGGAGCAGTGCCGCGTTGCCGACCAGCACCTCCTTCCCATTCACGGTTGCCTTCACGCCACGGCCGCGAAGCATTTCAAACTCGCTCGGCTCCGGCACGTCCAGGTTTCGCTGCGAAGCACGATCCACAACGGCCTTGGCAAGCGGATGGCCCGAGCGGCGGTCGGCGGCTGCCGCCAATGTCAGCAGCGCGTCTTCCGTGAGCGTCGAGTCCAGGACATGGATCGCGGCGACTTCGGGTTGTCCGACGGTCAAGGTTCCGGTCTTATCGAAGACCATCACGTCCGCCCGTGCGAGCAGTTCCAGATAGAGGCCGCCCTTGACCAGGATGCCGCTCTTGGCGGCTCGTGCGATTGCCGCAATCATCACCAACGGAGTGGCGAGACCCAACTCGGCCGGAGACGTGAAAATCAGCAGCGTGACGATCATCCGAACGTCCCGCGTGAGCAAGTAAACGCCCAGCAGAAACACGAAGACCACCGGGATCAGCCAGGCGGCAACCTTGTCGGCCAGCTTCTGCACCGGAGCCTGCAGCTCTTCGGCGTGTTCGACCAACGCGATGATCCGGGCGAACATGGTGTCCTGTCCGACCTTGTCGGTGCGGATGTCCAACGCTCCCGATTCCACGAGCGTCCCTGCCAGCACGGAAGACTGAAGTCCCTTCTCCAGGGGCAGGCTCTCGCCGGTGATCACCGCTTCATTGACGGAGGCTTGTCCGCTCACGACCGTCCCGTCCGCCGGAACCTTTTCCCCGCCACGGACCAGAACCACGTCGCCGACTTTCAGTTCGCCCACGGGAATGGTGCGGTCGCCCCCCGCGCCGCGTATCAACGCGACCTGGGGGACGGAACCGATCAGCTCCTTGATGGACGCGCGGGCGCGGTCGGTGTTGAGTTCGGCGATGAACTCGGCGATGAGAATGATGTTCATCAAGACTGCCGCCGCGACGTACTCGCCGCCGAGCAGGGCAATGACGGTCGCGATCGTCACGAAGATTTCGGTGCCGATCTTGCGCTCGTGGATCAGGTCCAGCAGTCCCGTCTTCACCAGCGGGTAGAGGCCGACGGCGACGGCACCGAGCAGTACGCTCAGCGACAGCAACTGCTGCCAATACAACAGCGTGATCAAACCGACGAAGACGATGCGGCCGATCTCAATCCAGCGTTCCCGCGTAAGCAGTACCGAAAGAGAAGTCGCGGCGGGTGGTTGTCGAGTAGGTTCTGTCATAGTGATCGAACTTCTTTGAAAGTCTGGTAGGCTAAAGGCATCGCGACCGTCGCCACCCATCGGTCGCCAACTTGAATGAGGAATCGCACGATTCCAATGCTCGGCAACGTGCCGGTACTCCCGTTTCTTCGGTAACAGTTCATGTCAGTGACTATTCCAGCAACTCGGTGGCTTCATCGCGTGCCGTTAGCCGCTTCGCGGCCGAGCCGCTGAAGTTCCAGAACAGGCCGGGGTGGACAACGTATTCGCAAACGGTGGACGTGATGAGGCCGCCGAGAATGACCGTCGCTACCGGATACAGAATCTCTTTACCCGGCTGCTGACCGCCGAGGACCAACGGGACGAGACCGATCCCCGCCGTGAGGGCCGTCATCAGGACGGGGGCCAGGCGTTCGAGGCTGCCGCGCACGACCATTGCTGCGTTGAACTGTTCGCCTTCCTCCTTCATCAGGTGCAGGTAGTGAGCGACCAGCAGAATGCCGTTTCTTGCCGCGATGCCGCCGAGTGAGATGAAGCCGACCAGCGCGGCGACGGTCAGCGTTTGGTTTGTCAGCCGAAGGGCGATGACTCCGCCGACGAACGCGATCGGCAACGCGAACATGATCTGGCACACGATGCGGATCGACGGGAACTGTGTGAACAGCACGAGGAAGACTCCCGCCAACGAGACCAGACTGAGAATCGCGATCAGGCGCGTGGCCTCTTGCTGAGCCTGGAACTGACCGCCGTACTCGACGAAGTAGCCTTCGGGGAGTTTGACATCGGCCTGCACCGCGCGCTGGATGTCGGCCACGACGCTGCCGAGGTCGCGGTCGGTCGTGTTGCCGCGAATCGTGATGCGGCGCTTGGTGCGTTCGTGGCTGATCGTGTTCGGTCCGGCTCCATCGTAAATCCGGGCGACCGCCGACAGGGGAACTCGTCCGCCCGTCGGTAGGTCCACGATCAGCCGACTGATGGCATCGACTTCCGTCCGATGCTCGTCG
>JAYVOX010000467.1:0-19301 GCA_043757695.1 Schlesneria sp. | reverse complement strand
GATCTCAACGCCACGATCCTGCACCTGCTGGGAGTCGATCACACTCGCTTGACGCACAAGCATCAAGGCCGCTACTACCGCCTGACCGATGTGGAAGGTGAAGTGGTGCGAGGTGTGTTGGCGTAGAGACCGATCGGACGCGAGCCGGTTCAGCGCGAGCCGCCGAGCGGGCCTCTAACCCGGATGATTCCCAGCGCGGCCGAGCCGCAGCCAAACGTAGGATGGACGCCCCGTCCGTCCGTGTCGTGTCTTGGAGCAACCGTATTTCATCGGAAGCTTGAAGGACGGACGGGGCGTCCATCCTACAAGTCTTGGCGCCGCTCGAAGAAACGGATCGTGAGTAGTACGAAGTGGACGCCATTCGCGACAACCTCAAACGAAGTCTGTGGCTGAGGTCATCTTGCCCAAAACACCGCGCCTTGAAGCCTGAAGCGCCAGCGAAGCCGTGAGCGAAATTTCCTTCGCTGGCGCTTCAGGCTTCAATAATCCGGGCTCAGCGCGGCCCACCCGACTTTGAAAATCGCCTTGGTCCTGATCCCGAGTTCGAGTTCCCCGTGCGTATTGCCGAGATTTTTCATTCGATTCAGGGCGAGGGCGAGTTCTCGGGAACACCGTCTGTCTTTGTGAGAACGACCGGCTGCAACCTGCGCTGCTGGTTCTGTGACACGCCCTACACCTCGTGGCAGCCAGAGGGTCCACAGCGTGACTGGCGCGACGTGTTGCGTGAGGTCTTGCAGTTCGAGGCCCCGCACGTCGTCCTCACGGGTGGAGAACCGCTCCTGCAACCCGAGATCGTGCCACTGTCTGAGGCACTACGCGACGCGGGGCGAGTCATCACGATCGAGACTGCCGGGACCGTCTTTCGCCCCGTCGCGGCCGACCTGATGTCGATCAGCCCGAAGCTGTCGAATTCGAGTCCCCGCGAAATCTCACGCTGGCGCGACCGACACGAACGCGATCGGCTGCGCCCGGAGATCGTCTCGCGTCTCATCGGTTTGGCACCCTATCAACTCAAGTTCGTCATCGATGTCCCGGCCGACTTGGATGACGTGGTGGATTACCTGCGTGAAGTCCCTCAGGTCGTTGCCGAACGTGTTTGGCTCATGCCGCAGGGTGTCACTTCCGCTGATCTCGCGTCTCGCACGGAATGGCTCGCCCCCGCCGCACAGCGTCTCGGCTTCCGGCTCTCACCGCGCAAGCACATTGAACTGTTTGGGCACGCGCGCGGGACATAACAACCTGTTGAACAACGGAGGATGGCCTCCCGGGCCGTCCGTTTTCTGCGTTGAACGCGGTCGGGCAAAGTGCCTTTCCGACTGTGATTCAACAGACTGGTAGGTCGGTGAGCAGGTGACGAGTTGTCGTCGCTGAAGTCGTGCGAATTCAGTCCGAACTCTCACGAGTTCAGCTACTTCACGACCGATTTGTCTCGCTTGTAAGTGTGGAAGACGCAGATGTTGGGCTGGCCGTCGTCGGACTTGAAGGCCGATGGTCGCGTCACTTTTCCTTCCACTTGATAGCGGTAACAGAGTTTTAAAGAGTCTCGTTCGAGTTCGTAGATGCCGACCCATTTGACCGGTTTGCCCGTTGGACTTTTGCCGACAAAATCGAAGTGCCCCGTCGCGGCATCGATCTCAAACTTGCCCGAGTACGCGCCCGTCTTTTCGGCATAGAGCCGCATCATCGTGAACTTGTCCCCACGAATGCTCAGACGCTGGTCCTGCCCTTTGACAACCTTCCTGTCGATCGCCTTCCCCGACTCCTCCGACGTTTCACACAGCCACTTTCCCTGAATCGCTTTCAGGTCCAGAGTCGTGGCGGCATCGTTGCCTTTCGCGTCCGCCTTGCCGCCTCCTTTCCCATTAGTCTCCTTGTCACCCGTTTGGAGGGCGACCGCTGCGCCAAGCTGCCAGTGAGCCTGCTCCAGTGGGAAGGCCTCCAATCGCGCTGTTCGCGGAACCGCTCCTCGCGCCACGGCAAGCAACAACCAGACGACACTCAGTTTGACCGACAGTCGAGTCATGGCACGGACCTTTTCAAAATGCGGACCGATTACGAGACGACGGATCACGAATTGGCGGCCAGAGGATACGTAGCCGAGTCTGGCGGGGGGAATGGGCTTCGATTCAGTGAAGTCGCGACAGAGGAAAACTCTCGGTCGCTTCGTTCAAGTCCGGGTTGCTGGTGGGTCGAAACAGAGATAGCATCCGACTTGCCCGATACGTCTCTCCTGCCGAATGTCCCACCCGCGAAGCCACACACCCAATGCACCGAACCGTGGTCACATGGCCGTGCCTGTTGATGTTTGCCGCGATGGCAAACGCCGTTGCCGCCGCAGACGCTCCGCGCGGGATGCACTTCGCCAACGACATCGTGCCGGTACTCAGCCGCTTTGGCTGCAATGCCTCCGGCTGTCACGGCAAGGCTGAGGGCCAGAACGGTTTCAAACTGTCGGTCTTCGGTTTCGATCCGGCGGCCGATTACATCGCGCTCACGCAGGAATCGCGAGGCCGGCGCGTGTTGCCCGCGATTCCCGAGCAGAGTTTGCTGTTGCTCAAAGTGTCGGGCGGCTCGCCGCACGGCGGTGGTGTTCGTATCCCGCGCGGCACAGACGAGTACCGGCTGCTGCGCGAGTGGATCGCTCTTGGAATGCCCGCCGGACGCGAGGACGCTCCGCGCGTGACGGCACTCCGCATCGAACCGACCGAGAAAGTTCTGGCGGTGAGTTCGACGCAGCGGCTCAAAGTGACTGCGACTTACTCGGACGGATTTGAAATCGATGTGACGCGGCACGCGCGGTTCCAGACGAACCGGGAGGCGATCGCCACGGTCGATGAGTCGGGCCTCGTCACGACGCAGGACGTGGCGGGAGATGTCGCGATCATGGCGGCGTACTCGGAGGCGACGGCCGTGTTCACGGCGCTGGTGCCTCGAACGGTGACTACGAAAGAAGAGAAGACCCCTCACCCTAACCCTCTCCCGACCACCGAAGCGGCGGTGCCCGAGCCGGGGCGAGGGGACATGCAGAGCGACATCGACCGGCTGGTCGATGCCAAACTCCAGAAGCTGAACATCACCGCTTCGCCGGTGTGTGACGATGCGACCTATCTGCGTCGTGTGACGCTCGACTTGATTGGCAAGCTCCCGACGGCCGATGAGGCCCGCGCGTTTGCGAGCGACTCGCAGCCCGACAAGCGATCGCGCTGGGTTGAGTCTCTGTTGAAGCGGCCCGAGTTCGCCGACTATTGGGCGCTCAAGTGGTCCGACTGGTTGCGGGTCGATCGACTGGCGCTCGGTCACAAGGGAGCCTACTCGTACTACAAATGGATTCGCGACAGCTTCGCCGCGAACAAGCCGCTCGATCAATTTGCGCGAGAGCTTGTCGAAGCTGACGGCTTGCTGGCCGAGCATCCGGCCGGGCACTTCTACAAGGTGGCGAAGGACCCCGGTGACGCGGTGGCGATGCTGTCGCAGGCGTTGCTCGGCGTGAGGATCGACTGTGCAAAGTGCCATCATCACCCGTTCGACCGCTGGAGCCAGGACGACTACTACGGGATGCAGGCGTTCTTCACGCCGCTCGCGTTCAAGGCGACCTCGCGCGGCGAGATGCTGTTGCCCTCAAAACGCGACGCCACAAAGCATCCGCGCACGGGAGCCGCGATCTTCGCGCATCCGCTCGCCACGCCGATGCCCGACAAGCATCCCGAGGGCGAGCGACGCCAGGTACTCGCCGATTGGATGACCTCGCCCGCGAATCCGTTCTTCGCACGGAACATCGCGAACCGAACGTGGGGACTGCTGACAGGTCGCGGCCTCGTTGAGCCGGTCGATGATGTCCGCTCGACCAACCCGCCGACGAACCCCGAATTGCTGGATACTCTCGCGCGAGAGCTGACGGAGCACCGCTTCGACTTTCACCGGCTGCTCCGCTTCATCGTCGCCTCGCGCACGTATCAGGCTTCGACCGAGGTCAACGACTCGAACGCGAACGACGAGCACAATTACTCGCGCGCGTTGCTGCGGAGACTCGACGCCGAAGTGCTGCTCGATGCCATCTGCGACACGACCGGCGTCCCCGAGAAGTTCGACGGAGTCCCCGCCGGTGCGCGCGCGATTCAACTGTGGGACAGCGCGGCGACGAACTACTTCCTCACGACAACCGGCCGGCCGTCGCGCACCACCGTTTGTGAGTGTGAGCGGGTCTCCACGCCCAACGTCGCCCAAATCCTGCACACGCTGAATTCGGAGAACCTCGAAGCGAAGCTGTCTCACGAATCCGGCCGCCTCGCCCGACTGGCCGCTCAATTCCCCAAGGACGACCAGCGGTTGGTCGAAGAACTCTATATGACGTTCCTCGCCCGATCTCCCAAACCAGACGAAGCCGCCGCTTGCCTCAAGCATTTGTCGGCAGCCGAACCAACCCAACGCCGCAAGGCAATCGAAGACCTCGCCTGGTCACTGATGAACAGCCTGGAGTTTGTTTTCAACCATTGAGAACGCAGAACGAGACCGATCATGGACCTGTACCAAGAACTCTTTTCGCTAACAGCGGCCCTCAATGAGGTCGGGATTCCCTATACGATTTGCGGCGGATTGGCCGTGGCACTTCACGGATATCCACGGTTTACTCAAGATATCGACCTGCTCATTCTGCCCGAAGATGAGTTGCGAACACTGTCTGCTGCTGAAGGTCTGGGTTTCGTCATCAAAGCGGGGCGACTTCCCATCGGGGTCGGTGAACCCATCGAACGAGAGATTGTTCGCGTATCGAAAGTCGTCGATCGAGAGATCGTTACTCTGGACCTCCTGATTGTGAACGCAACGATTCAGTCCGCTTGGGACAGCAGGATGGACTTGGACCTGCGGGGCCATCGTGTTTCGGCTGTCTCTCGCGACGGCCTCAAACTCCTCAAGATACTGGGCGGTCGCCGACAAGACTTGCTCGACCTCGAACAACTTGGAATGCTCGATGAAGATGCCATTTGAATATCCGGACCCGAAACATCCCGATATGTCGCCCGAAGCCATTGACCAGCGACTGAGGGATGTCGGTCAGCTTTATCGGCTTGGAATGTCGCTCCGCGATGCGAAATGGCTTGGCCCCGTGTCAGAACGCGCATTACGCGGCGAACCGGTGGAAGAGTGCGTCGTGACATTTCCCACGCCCAACCAGATCGCTGAAGAGACTTGCACTAGTTGAAGAACTGAAACGACGAAAGAGCGAAGTCGGTCCTCAATCAGTCGGAGAGTTTGGAATGCCTCACTTCTGCGATGGAATCAATCGCCGCGACTTGTTGCGAGTCGGTACGGCGGCGTTTGGGTTGTCGTTGGAGAGCCTGCTCCGACGGCAAGCCGTTGCGACCGAGAAGGGGAGCGAGAATCGGAACGACGATGTGTCGCTAATCGTGCTCTTCTTGAAGGGCGGCCTCAGCACCATCGACACGCTCGACATGAAGCCGCAGGCACCGAGCGAGTTTCGGGGCGAGTTCGATCCGATCGCGACCAACGTCCCCGGCATCGAGGTCTGCGAACATCTGCCGCGTTTGTCGCGTGAGGCGGACAAGTTCGCGCTGCTGCGCTCGTTCACGCACACCGATTCGGGACACGGTCCCGCCGACCATTGGATGCTGACGGGATACGCTCCTCGCGCCGGGTTCAATCCGAGTCTCAAGCCGAACAACCAGTTCCCGTCGCTCGGTTCGATCGTGGCCAAGTCGCTCGGCCCGCGCGGTTCGGTGCCGCCTTACGTTTGCCTCCCTCGGATGCACAGTTCGGCCGGCCCGGCGTATCTCGGTCCGTCGGCGGCACCGTTCGTCGTCGAGGCCGACCCGAACGCACCCGACTTTGCCGTTCCCGATTTGCTGCCGCCGCTGACCGTCGATGCGGGGCGGCTCGGCTCGCGCCGCGATCTGCTTCAGACGGTGGACCGCTTCGCCCGGTCGCAGGAAGCGCAGGCCAACGCCTCCGCCAACATGACGCGCACGTTTCGCGAGAAGGCGTTCTCGCTGATGGCCTCGCCGCAAACGAAGGCCGCGTTCGACATCGGCCTCGAACCGGACAAGCTGCGTGACGAGTACGGCCGCCATTCGCTCGGCCAGTCGCTGCTGATGTCGCGTCGTCTGATCGAAGCCGGAGTGCGGTGCGTGACCATCGACCACACGAACTGGGACACGCACTACGACAACTTCAACGTGCTGAAGAACGACCTGCTGCCTCATCTGGACACGGGGCTTTCGGCGCTGCTGCGCGATCTGCACGATCGCAGCCTCAACCGGAAGACGCTGGTCGTCGTGATGGGCGAGTTCGGACGAACGCCGCGCGTCAACAAGGACGCCGGGCGAGACCACTGGGGTCCGTCGAACTGCATCCTGCTGAGCGGCGGCGGCGTGCGCGGCGGATTGGTCCTCGGCGAAACCAACCCGCGCGGTGAGAAGCCGGTCGGAGAGACCACCGGCCCCGCAGACCTCGCCGCGACGATCTGCCATTGCCTCGGCATCAACCCCGACGACGAGTTCCATACGCCCGAAGGCCGCCCGGTGAAGATCACCAACAGCGGCAAGGTCATTCGCGGGTTGCTGTCGTAGGGTGGGAACGTGACCCCTATAGCTGCAGCTCGCCAGAGTGCGGGTGTGACGCTCAAACAGCTCACGTTCTGGCGAAACGTGGCTACTTTCAAACGTCTCAGTTTGGGCCGCGCGGTGGAGTACCTCGATCACTTGTCCTTCGTTACTTCGGCGGGACTGATGGGATCGTCGATCTCGGCTGGCGTGAGGTCTCGCACTTTAATCTCCTTCAAACCGGAGACTGTCGAGTAGCACGCGACGCCGAGCGGGCGAGACAACTCCACTTCCGCGCGGATCGAAATTTTGCGGCCCTTCGTTTCCACTCCGATGACTTGCTTGTCGTCGATCCAGCCCATCAAGCCCTTCTCGCTGACGCGCAGTCGAATCTTGTACCAGCGGCCTTTCTCGAACGACTCGTAGCGCGAGGTCTCGTTGTTCGCGGCATCGAGTCCATCGAGACTCGAAATCCCCACGACACCGCCGCCCCAGCCTCCCACGATGAAGCTGCACGGCGTCTCCTTGATCGGGAACGTCAATCCGCAGAAGAAGTCGCTGCCGTCGATCCGCTGCGCGAGTAGCGCGAGTTCGTAGTTGATCTTCGGCAGATCGCCGCCCGTCCACGTGATGCCGGTCATCTCGGAGCCTTGCTGCATCACGATCACGCCGTCTTTGACTGCGACTTCCCCTTCGCCGCCAAACTCGGAACTCTTCCAGTTCTTGAGCGACTTGCCGTCGAAGAGCGACTTCCATTGGGGAGCCTTCGCGGCGGGGACCGCTTCATCGGCGGAGCAGGAGACGGTTGTCACACTCGACGCCGCCAACAAGCCTGTGGCGACCGCCATCGCACCGAGGAATACGCGCGGCGCGAACGAGGACGCCCACAGAACTCTCTGCAACGAAGTCAGATGCTGGGCCAACGACACGATTCTCGACATGACTGAGACTCCTCGGAGCAAGGTGGCGAAAGCGGAACGTGGCCCAAAGGCAACGGCGGCAGGATTGCGTTTTACCACGTCGCGTTCAAGTCGGAGCGACGCAATTCGTCGGACAGACCACTCCGTTCGACGCCGCTTGTCGTGAAATGTTACGGCCCGTCATTCGGTTGCAGTATCGCGGGGGGCCGAGTCGTTCAAATCGTCTGCGAGTCATCGTTCGCCTGTTTTCAGCGTATCTCACCCCCCTTGCTCACGCTGCGAGTTTCTAAAGCAAGTGCCATTGGGCTTGGCCCACGCGGTCAAACGACGACGCTGAGTCGTAGCACTTTGCTGAGGCATCACCGTCAGGTTTCATCACCATGCGTATCACCGACGAAAAGTCTGTTGATGTCGGCTCGATCACCGCCGAGCGTGCGCTGGCGGCGATCAACGGCATTACACGTCTCTTGGGACGCTTGCAGCGGCGTAACGTGGCCGTGCCGCTGCAACGCGCAGCGACCAACCTTCCACTTTCCGAACGCGCGTTGATCGGACTGGAAGAGGAAGTGCGCAGACTCAGCCGCGAGCGAGCGGTCACTCGGACTGAGAACCAACTGCTCCACGAACTGACTGCGTGTCGGGATGCGACCGCCGCTGCGGATTCCCTGTTGCAACGGCTCGTTCCCGAACGGTCTGGTGAAGTTGCGGTGATCTTAGATGTCACCCAGACGCCGCCGCGCGTGGTCGCCGCGCGGGGGCTGACGCACGCATCGATGCCGTACATCGACCTGTCGCCCGAGCTGGCACACCAGCTTGAGCAACAACCGTGGGCCACCGCATGGATTCGCCAGAATGACGGCGTACTCGTCATTCAGTCAGGTGATGAAAACATGGAAACGGGTCTGCACGGGGCAGACACTTCGAGTTGCGCAGTCCTGGAACATCACGCCTCCACGGAAACTCTCCACGGCGCTCGCGATCGTGAAGTCTGGTGCATCGGCTGGCGAGACGGCTCGGAACTGGCAGCGGTTCTGGTCACGAGTTCGCTGTATCCTGCAGCGGTCCCGCGCGACGAACAACTGGGTCTATTGAGTCGCGTTGGTCAGTCATTGGCGGCACAGATCGCTCATGCACGGCAACTGCGACAGCGCGATGAAGAACTGTCACTGTCACGCGAGATGCTCGAACTGCGCGCGATCACAGATGACGCGACAGATCGCCCGTTGAAGACAGTCGGCCGCTTCTTGGCCCGGTTGCGCGAGTCGCTCGATGCCGACGGAGTCGCGGTGTTTCTGTTGTCACGTCGGACAGAAGATGTCGGTGTGCCGGCCGTTTACAGTCGTAAACCGCTTCCCGCGTCAGTCGTCT
This sequence comes from Schlesneria sp., assembly GCA_043757695.1. Classification (GTDB taxonomy): domain Bacteria; phylum Planctomycetota; class Planctomycetia; order Planctomycetales; family Planctomycetaceae; genus Schlesneria. Next base: position 10,456 of record JAYVOX010000467.1, on the reverse strand, counting down.
CGTTGTGGCAGCGTCACGAGTCAAAGCTCGCGCAGTACGCGATCACACACCAGCGCGAACACGACTTCGATGCCGCGCATCTGCGGGCCATCGGCATCGACACGTTGCTCGGATCAGCCCGCGTCTGGCCGCTCCTGCACGAAGGCCGTTTGCTCGGGACCGTCGTGCTGACACAGCGGTCTGCTGCGGTCATTCCGGATCGGCGGACACGATTGCTCGAATGGAGCGTGGAACTGTTGGCGGTCACGTTGCGCCGCGTGTTCGATGCGGCCACCATGCGACGACTCGCGCGCTACGACGGCTTGACCGATCTCACCAATCGACGGACTTTCGACACGTTGCTCGCGGGCGAGGTCGAACGCGTGAAGCTGGGACTCTCGCCCGAATGTTCGTTGCTGTTGACGGACCTGGACCGATTCAAGCTGGTCAACGATACACACGGACATCCGGCGGGCGATGAAGTCTTGCGCGTCGTCGCTCAACTCCTCAGAGAGCACGTCGGTCACATGCGTGTGGGCGAGCGCAGTGTGCTCGCGCGCTACGGCGGTGAAGAACTAGCCGTGTTGCTGCCGGGAGTCGGCTTGGCGGGCGCGATGCGACTCGCGGAAGAACTTCGTGCCGCCGTTGAAGCCCGCAGCATCCTCTTTCAAGGAAAGTCGCTGCGAGTGACGATCAGCATCGGCGCGGCAAGCTGTTCATCGCACGGTCAGTCCGCCGCCGAACTCGTCGCCGCCGCCGATGAAGCGCTCTATCGAGCCAAGTCCGCAGGACGTAACCGAGTCTGCGAGTCGAACACAGTGTGCTGTCTGCCAGGGACCAACTCACCATTGTTTCGGTGACTATACCTGACGCGGCCCAAGCTGAGACACTGGCGAGCCGCATGCCGTCAGGCTGCGGGTTCTTGATCGCCGCAGGAAACCCGTGGCCTCACGGCACACGGCTCGCTTAAGCGAGCGGCAAGAAAAGATTTACGCGTAGGATGGACGCCTCGTCCGTCCGAGTCCCCGCTGGTTGAGACGGACGGACGAGGCGTCCATCCTACGACTGGGTATGCCATCACTTGCCGCTCGCTTAAAACATCTCACTCATGGCCGTGCGAAGCATAGTGCCTCTTCCAGTCTGTCCTGACAGGTAGCTGTACTCGCCAGAGTGTGGGATTCCCCCGTTCTGGCGAACAGGGCTACCCCAAAACTCAGGGATGACGAAGCACTCGCCGCGATCATTCGACGAACCCATCCAGCACGCGGGCGAATGCCGCATAGGTTCCCGCATCGAACAAGACGAACCGAACGACCAGCGGATCGGGGTGTTTGAGCAAGAACGTGCGTGTTTCATCGAGTGCATATTCGGCTGCAAGATCGACGGGAAAGCGGTACGCGCCGGTGCTGATGGCGGGGAACGCGATGCGCGCGCAGTCGTGTTTCGCGGCCAGTTGCAGTGCGCGGCGATGTGCCGAACGCAGCAGATCGGCTTCGTGTTCGCGACCGCCACGCCAGATCGGGCCGACCGCATGAAAGACGAACTTCGCAGCAAGCTGTCCCGCTGAAGTGGCCACGGCATCACCCGTAGGACAGCCGAGCGGATAACGCGACTGCGTCTCGGCCATCACGGTTGATCCCGCCGCACGGTGAATGGCTCCGTCCACACCGCCGCCGCCTGCCAACGCCGCATTCGCCGCGTTGACGATCGCATCGACCTGCTGTCGAGCAATGTCTCCCTGCACGAGTTCGATGCGACTCACTCCAAAGTGAACTTTCATGGCGGTGGCTCTGAGTTGGAAAGAAATGTTGTGGGCGTCATCAACGGGACGAACCGGTTGCTGTGATTTCTGCGAAAGCCCTCGGCTTTCTGTTCTTCATCCGTGCTCCGGCCCTGCCATCCGTGCGATTCTCCTGATCTGCAAGAATTGAATCGCACGGATGGCAGGGCCGGAACACGGATCACGGCGGCACCGATCGCCCCCCCAACTCATAGCAGAAGCCCCGCATCGTTGGACCGCGCCCAAGCTTCTCGTGAGACGCGCAAGTGGGATTTCTATCTCACTGCGCGACAAGCCGTTGTCGGCTCGTCATGCGAAATTGGAAGCTCACGGCGAGTTTCTACCGCGTTGCCGAATGGCATCACTGAGGCCACAGAGATGGCAGCGCGTTCAACACGAGATGAACTCACGAGTTGGGTGCATTGCTCCACGCAAACCACTCGATTCGCGTGGGCTTTCGTCAACGTCCGATCTGCGACCGTGACAAGCCGCTCGAACGCCGTGTTCAACTCGCACAAAAAACTTTAAGTCCAGCAGGCTTGGCGTTTGTGTGTCATTGCGTCGCGGCCGTGTCAAGAAACTTAGGCGGGTGGGCGCGACTGGCATTCAGTCTGCTTTACATGCTCAACATCACGCAAGCCGCCACGACAAAACGATGGCCTTGCCACACTGAGTTCTTCCAGAAAGGACCTTGCCATGACAGCTTTCACGACCCGCCTGATGAACGATGAAGCGGGCTTCATCGTCTCCGCCGAACTCGTGCTGATCGCCACCGTCGGCGTCCTTGCGATGGTTGTCGGACTCTCCGAAGTCGCCCTCAACATCAACAACGAATTGGAAGACCTCGGCTCGGCCTTCGGCTCCGTCAACCAGAGCTTCATGGTCCGTGGTTCACGCGGCCACCAAGGTGGCGGCGAAGGAGGCCGCTTCAGAGATGGTCGCGACTTCTGCGATGCCTCGGGCAGCATTCGTTCCGGCAGTCCATCGAACGGGGAGAACTGATCTCGACCCACACGCACCGCACTCGGCACTGAACTCATCTCTGAAACACGGCCTCGACGGATTGCACCCTCTGTCGAGTCTCACTCGAACGCACCAACGCTCACATTTCTCTGAACTCACTGTTTCTCTCAATCGGTCTCACTCACTCAAGGAACCTGCTGATGAAGACTTTCGCTGTGGCTCTGTGGAATGACGAAGCTGGCTTTATCGTTTCGGCGGAACTGGTCCTGATCGGCTCGGTCGCGGTCCTCGCGATGGTGGTCGGTCTGTCGGAAGTGGCCAACGCCGTGAATCAAGAACTCGAAGACGTGGCCTCTGCCTTCGGATCGGTCAACCAGAGCTACCGTTACAACGGCCTGACTGGACACGGCGGATCGTCGAGTGGTAGCGGCTTCCAAGATGGCCGCGACTTCTGTGACAGTGCCGACGACATCATGGGGACCGCACCCACCGGTGAAGGCTTCGGCGGCCATGGCAACAGCGACTGAGGACTGAGCCTGCCGCAGACTCACGACGACGGTACACCGCGTCGCAAGACGCCTCGAATTGATGCGACTCCTTTCTGGCCCACAGCCCTCACGTGCGAGCAATCGCCGCGAGGGCTGTGTGTTTTCTTTGGCCAAGGAACCTGTCTCGCTCGTCTCCGTTTCAGGCGAATTGACGCTCCCCACAGCTCGGCCGATTCGCAACGACAAGCCGTTGCGGTGGAACGAAGTCGTGCTTTCACGTCAGTCACAACTGCCGCTTTCCGGAATGTCAGTCTGGGAAGACGAGTCAAGAAGGCAGACTCGGATTGGGATGACTTTTCCGGAAAGTACGGTCCCGTTGTCAATTCGGCTTCTGCCGGTCGTAGCGGAGGCCGATGAGATGGATGAATCTTGGGCGTTCGGTTGCAGTGGGATTCCTCGCGGAAATTCGGCGTCTTCTGCCGAAGCGATGTCGCGACAAGGTATCCAACACTGACGAACGACTTGTTTGGGCCAATAGTTGATCCAAGGACGGAGTCGTGATGCGGAAGGTCAGGGCATCGCTGTGGTTGTTCGGGATGACCGGGTTGGTCGTCTGCGGCTGCCTGCGCCATGCGGCGACTCCAGACTCGGCCCTCGGCGAGATCGACACGTCTCACTATCAACACCTTGCCAAGCAGATCGAGATTCCCGCTCACGCAGCGGTCAGCGATGACTTGGTGGCGGCCACGCCCGCGCCGCTGTCGCTCGAAAGCCCCGAGACACTCAGCTACCTCGAATTGTCGCTCGAAGAAACGATGCACCTCGCATTGGCCAACTCGCAGGTGCTGCGCGATCTCGGCGGCACTGTGTTGCGAACACCCGACGGCTCGAAATCGAAGAGTGATCCGTCGATTACCGAGTCCGATCCACGGTTCGGGATCGAAGGGGCACTCAGCGCGTTCGATGCGGCCTTCACGTCGAACTTCTCGTTCGAGAAGAATGACCGGGCCTTGAACAACGTCTTCTTCGGCGGCGGCACGCGCCTGCTCCAACAGGACTTCGCGACGTGGCAAACACAGGTCTCGAAGACCGCTGCCACCGGGACACAGTTCGCCTTCAAAAACTACACGCAGTACGACTTCAACAATGCACCGGGCAACTTTGTCCCGAGTGCCTTCACGACGTGGTACGACATCGAAGGTCGACATCCGTTGTTGCAGGGAAGCGGGACCAATTTCAACCGACTCGCTGGCCCGAACGCTCAACCAGGTGCGATCAACGGCGTCGTGATTGCCCGCATCAACTCGGACGTGGCCCTCGCCGACTTTGAACTGGGCGTTCGCAACTTCGCCAGTGATGTCGAGAACACTTACTGGGACTTGTACTTCGCCTACCGCGATCTCGACGCCAAGGTCGCAGCCCGCAACGCGGCTCTCGATACTTGGCGACGCATACACGCACTCTACGAACGAGGTCGTCGCGGCGGGGAGGCCGAGAAGGAAGCTCAAGCACGCGAGCAATACTTCCGCTTTCAAGAAGAGGCTCAGAACTCGCTCCAGGGCAAACTGGTCGATGGAACCAGAACCAACAACGGCTCGACGGGCGGAACGTTTCGTGGGACGGGCGGCGTGTTCGTGGTCGAGCGTCGGTTGCGACTGTTGATCGGCTTGCCAATCAGCGATGGCCGACTGATCCGCCCCAGCGAAGAACCGATCAAAGCCAAGCTCGTGTTCGGTTGGGAATCCAGTCTGATCGAAGGACTGACACGCCGCGCGGAACTCCGCCGCCAGAAGTGGCAAATCAAGAAGCGCGAAGCCGAACTGGAAGCCAATAAGAACTTTCTCAAGCCCAAACTCGATCTGACCGGTCGCTACCGTTGGCGCGGCTTCGGCCAGGATCTGTTCCCCAATGGAGGGGTTGGGCGTTTCAACAATGCGACGACCGACTTGTTCACCGGTGACTTTCAGGAATGGCAAGCCGGTGCCGAATTGTCGTTCCCGATCGGGTTCCGCCAAGCCTACGCGGCGGTTCGTCAATCGGAACTGCGACTGGCGCGAGAACGCGCCCTGTTGCACGAACAAGAGCGCTCGGTCGTGTATGACCTGAGCAACGCGATCTCGGAGGCCGAGCGCGCCTATGCTCTCGTCGAGACGAACATGAATCGTCGCATGGCCGCGACAGAGCAAGTGGCTGCAGTCCAAACCGCCTTTGAAGCCGACAACGCGACGCTCGACTCGATGCTCGATGCACAACGCCGTTTGGCAGACTCGGATGTCGCCTACTATCGCTCGTTGGTTGAGTACCAGTTAGCGGTGAAGAACGTGCAGGTCGAGAAGGGAACGTTGCTCGACTACAACGAAATCTTCCTGAACGAAGCCGCGTGGCCGACCAAGGCCTATCAAGACGCCGATCTGCGTGAATCGACGCGCGGCGAAGCTCACGAGTACGACCGTCCGGTGACAAACGGACCTTGGATCAGCCAAGGGATGTACCCGCAGATGCTGCAACCCTCGGGCAACTATGCCACTCCAATGACCACTCCGATCAAGCCAGTTCGGCCAGCGAATCCACAGCCGGTCAACACGGATGCGGCGAGTTCAGCGGTCGCGCCGATCGAATGAACTCAAGTTCACTTCGGTGACGGCACTCGCAGCGGCTTCATCGTCGTTCGCCAAAACACGCGTCGCCCGGCCCGTTGTTGAGCTGCATGTCGCAGTGAAAATCGGAAGCGGCGCGAGACAATGATCTCGACGTGGCTGTCCGAAAAGTCGATTTTCTGCAACGTGTGCGATGTGTTGGCCGTGGCACCCTGAAAAGAGGCCGTTTCCTTTTCGGATAGCCTCTTAGAACTCTGTCGCGCCGCCCCGGCCTGATCGGCCCGCCCCAATCCACAAACAACCGACCGCCCCACCCAAATCACATTCAAAGTCCGCTAACTCTGTTATCGGGACACGCACCTCGGGGCAAGGAAAGTCGCTCGCGTTGCTCCCGCCGCAGGAGTGCGAAAGCTATGATGCCGCCCCGCTGACGGCTGACGTTTTCCGGCGATGAAGGATCGATTGAGACATGGCTGATTCCCGACTGGCTGCTCCCCGAGTGTGTGTCTTGCGTGCCCCCGGCACGAACTGCGATGGAGAGACCGCGCACGCCTTTGACCTGTGTGGAGGCCGCTCCGATCGCGTCCACCTCTTCCGACTGGTCGAACAGCCCACGCTGCTCGACCAGTATCAGGTTCTCTGCGTTCCCGGCGGTTTCAGTTACGGTGACGACATCGGGTCGGGCGTCGTCTTCGCCAGCCAACTGCGCGGACATCTTGGCGACGCGATCCAACGGTTTCTCGCGGCGGACAAACTGGTTCTCGGCATCTGCAACGGGTTTCAGACACTGCTCAAAGCGGGCATCCTGCCGACGGGAGCTGGCGGTTGGAGCAATGCCGAGCAACAGGCTGCGGCAGATTCCACTCTGACATGGAACCACAACGGCAAATTCACCGCGCGTTGGGTTCATTGCCAAGTCACCTCGACGAACAACGTCTTCCTGAGCGGCATCGATGAAATCGACTTGCCGATCGCTCACGCCGAAGGCCGGGTCGTCGTGCGAGACAACTCGGTCATCGACCAGTGGCGCGAGCGAGGCCAGATTGCCCTCGAATACACCGCGTGGCCAACGACACATGCCGACGGAACCGCTGGCGGTACGGAGCCGCATCCCGCTAACGAGCGTTACGCCGCGAACCCCAACGGTTCAACCGCCAACATCGCGGGATTGAGCGATCCCACGGGGCGAGTCTTCGGACTCATGCCGCATCCGGAACGCTTCCTCTTCGGAACCCAACACCCGCACTGGACGCGACTCGGCCTGACAGGCGATGGCCTCGGTCGAAAGATGTTTCAGAACGCGGTCGATTACTTCGCGTGAGGCCGCTCTCACTCGATCCCGAGGCCAAAGCCTTCATCCGCCGTCGAACTTTCCGCACCGGACCAACTCGCACGAGTGGCTCCAGTCACCGCGACCAACTGCGATGAGGCGTGATACGGAGTCGGTTGATGGTGTGCGGCAGTGTCGCGACGCCGAATGGTCTCTCCTGCCGAGAGAGTCACGGGAAGAGCATGCTCTTGGTCATGATGGTCTGCGTCGTCACTGAGTCGCGCGTAGTTGTCCTCACCGAAATCGTCGTAGCTGCTGAAGTAGCCCGGCAACTTAGACCGCTCGATCTCTTCGGCGAAAGCGGCGATCACGCGTTGCTGGATGTTCTCGCGGCAGCTGGAATTGATCGGGTGAGCGATGTCGGCGTAGAGCTTCGCGCGGCCGTCGTCTCCCTTGATGGCCCGGTCCTCGTAGAGACGGGTACCGCATTCGTTACAGAAGCGGGCGCGAACGTGATTCTTGGCCGAACACTTCGGGCAACGATCGGTTAGCTTGCGGCTGGGCATCGCGACGAACGAGCCTTTGGTTCCCTGAATGATCTTCAGGTCGCGAATGACAAAACTGCCATCGAAGGTGATCGAGCAGAATGCCTGCAAGCGATCGCTGGGGTCGTCCATGAGCTTGATGCGAATCTCGGTGATTTCCACGGCTGTACTCCCTAAGAACCGGTTGCGGATAGAACAAATCCCAGTCTCGTGGCCTTGTTGAAATCTCACAGATGCAAACTCAATCGACCACTTCAACATCGCCACACTTCACGTCACGTTTGCCCGGATCACGGGCAGCTTCGCACTGCTTGCACCCACGGAACGCCCGCTGCCCGCAGGCAACTCGCGATTCCCATGGCTTGGCGATGCGAAGCACAAATTCCGAAATACGATGAACCGCTGCCGCTCATCTGATGGCCGATGACCGGGAGTCTTTCAAACAGACGACGCATCTGCCGCACGTCGCGGTTCAAGCACTCAGCGGGAGCTTGCAAACCGTTATGCAACCGTCGCGCCGTGCCAGCCACATCTCGACGAACGAGACTGCTGACGAAGCCTGCCAACGTTGGTTGTCCGATATTCGGCTGCTCGATATTCGTTGGGTTTCCCGAAGTGGAGGCCCAGTTGCGAAAGACGGCTGGTGTCGAGAGACCACTCGCGGGCTTGGCCACAACAAAATGGAGATGCACGGAACACCGCAGTGGTTCGAGCTGCTCGCCTCTTCCCGTGCAGACGGCCAACGGCGTATCAGCCAAAAAAAACGCCACATCGCTGCCGAGTTCACCGGCCAACGCGATCAGTTCCGTGCGTGTCAGTCCGAGATTCCAGAGGCGATTCAATCCGGCCAGTGCCGCTGCACAGTCGCTCGAACCGCCGCCGAGTCCCGCTGACGAAGGAATTCGTTTGACGAGCGTGATGCGGGCACCGTCACGGCAACCGGTTCGCTCGCGCAACAACATTGCCGCGCGAATCACCAAGTTCTCGGGACCGGCGGGAGCTTCGAGCTTCATCGCCCCCGACATCGTTCGCGGCGACGAGTCCACCACGGACAGTTCGATGTCGCTCGTCTCGCTCTGGTTCGAGGAAGTCGCTTCGAAGACCAGCGTGTCGTACACGCCGATGGTGGCCATCACCGATTCCAAGTCATGAAACCCGTCTGCTCGTTTCCCAACAATGCGCAGAAACAAATTGAGCTTGGCGGGAGCCAGTACGGTCAGAGATCGGCTTGTTTGCCGGAAGAGCATGTTGGTCACATCCTGTTGACCCGCTCGATCGTGAGTAGAAAGGACTACAAAATGAAGTACCGATCCAACACGACGAAGAACCTTGCGCGAGAGTGGCACAGCGAAGAAACTGCAGGGAAACTGAGTGGAAGGTGAGGGGAGAGAAGTGAACCCCTCGGCCGAAGTGGGCGGGATGCTAAGCGGGTTTCATTCAATCAGTCAAGACAATTCTTACGGAAGTTCGCTTGAGCCGAGTTTGGAACTCGTGGTCGAATACGGAATTCTCCCCCCAAGTTCAACGACGAGTATGAGGCTGGCCGGGTCCGCGCTATGAACTCAACTTGAGGCCGCCGAGTCCTACAAAAACAGAGGATTTCTTGTTCCTGTCGCGGCCCTCAGTTCGTTGAGAACACCGCCCGTTTCCAGTACCATTCCGCCCGTCCTAACGCCTGTCTCCACGGATGGCATTCATGCCGTCTGTGGTCTCTCAATGAGCCGCGTTTTCTCTCGACAAATTGCTTCGGCAACTCGAGCGCGGTGGTGCTTCACGACTCAAGGAGTCCGCGATTGTCTCAAGGTGACGGAACCCCGAACGATCCCAATCTTCCCGTCGATTCGAATGCTGCCGGAGGCGCTTCAAATGAACGTGTCGTCGAAGTCGCCATTCAGGATGAAATGCGGACGAGCTACGTTACCTATGCGATGTCGGTCATCATCAGCCGCGCGTTGCCAGACGTGCGTGATGGGCTAAAGCCGTCGCAGCGTCGCATCCTCGTGGCAATGAACGACCTCAGCCTCGGCCCGAACTCGGGTCGAGTCAAATGTGCCAAAATTTGCGGCGACACCAGTGGTAACTATCACCCGCACGGTGATGGTTCGATCTATCCAACGCTCGTGCGGCTGGCTCAGAACTGGAACCAGCGCGAGGTGCTGATCGACAAGCAGGGGAACTTCGGTTCGCTGGCCGGGATGCCTCCCGCCGCAATGCGGTACACCGAAGCGCGCCTCTCGGCGGTCGCGGCCGAAATGCTCGATGATCTCAAGCGAGACACCGTCGATTACGTCCTGACGTATGACCAACGGAACCGCGAGCCGGTCGTCCTGCCCGCCCGGTTTCCGAACCTGATCGTCAACGGGTCGAACGGGATCGCGGTCGGCATGGCGACGAGTATCCCGCCGCACAACTTGTCCGAAGTCTGCGATGCCACCATCCGCCTGATCGACGATCCCGACAGCACGCTCGACGATTTGCTCGAAGTCATGCCCGGACCCGACTTCCCCACGGGCGGCGTGATCTGTGGACGACTCGGAATCCGTCAGGCCTACATGACCGGGCGATCGACGCTGACGCTGCGGGCCAGAACGCGATTCATCACCGAGAAGAACACAGACATCATCGAAGTGACCGAGATTCCGCATCTCGAAACGCGCGACCGCATCCGCGAGAAGATCGAACAACTCGTGAAGGACGAGCGGATCAAAGGGATCAGCCGCGTCACGGACCTCACTGACCGCACCCTTCCCGCGTGGCAGACTTGCCTGCACATTGCCATCAAACGGGATGCAGACAAGGAAACGGTCCTCAATCAACTCTTCCAGTTTTCGCCG
>JAYVOX010000466.1:0-5084 GCA_043757695.1 Schlesneria sp. | reverse complement strand
CCGCTTCGATGGCCTCGACCACATCGCGAGCACTCAGGTTGCCATGTCTGCGCGACAAGAGTTCCTGTTGCTGGATCGCAATCTGCATTTCGCTGTCGGCCCCTAGTTTTAGCAGCCCATTGATGGAGACGTGGACGCCATGGACCTGCGCTCCGAAGTCGTCGCAGAGATATTCGATGGCCATGTCGTTCCGGCCGTCCAGCCAGCCCGAAACCATCCAGCAGGCGGAACCGCACGCGGAGAGGGCCACCATACTGATGACACTCGACATGCCAATCCACTGCGTCACGAGGACTCCGCCGAGCGCTCCGACCAACAGAGTGACGCCCCGGAAGCGTTGGTTCAGCAAGTAGTACCGATAGAAGTGACCCAGTTCGTGCCCGATAATGTCCTGCACCTCTTCTGGAGTGAGGCGATGCAGCAATTGTCGATTCAAATAGACGCCGTTCAGCGAGCGAAAGAATCCACCAAAGCCGAGATGGAGCGCACTGGCATTTAACGATTTATCAGCCGTGATATAGACCGGAGGTCCGGGGGCCGGAATCGACAGCCGATTCAGAGTGTCATCCACCAGCGATCTGAGGCGATATTTATCGAAGTCACCGAACCACGCCTGTTCCTTGAGATCGCCAATCTCCTTCTTATTGAGTGCATATTTCCGGAGGACTCCCATCACATGCGGGCCGACAATGACCAGCAGCGCAATCAACGAGAACAGGGGTTCGTTGACGATCTGGGACCAGTCGATTCCCATCGAGAGGGCAACGAGCAGAATGAGTTGCACCAGAACCCATGGTCCCGCGATGCGATTGGCCTGCTGAATCTGTTCCAGCAATTGCGAACGGAGAGGGGTCGTGTCTGGGTGTGGCATAGTCTCAGTCGAACTTCAATTGAGGGCGTTCAAGAGATACCCCAGAAATCCGACCGAGGGCTTCACGCGGGTCTGATAGTAGAGCCGCCCCGGCCCCGTATAGCGGTTCACCAGCCCCTCGCCGGACATCAGGGAGTCTCTTAAACTCCGGCTCGCCTTGACCAGTTGAAACGTGACTGTTCCAGAGAAGGCGACGACATACCGATTGTCGATGAGAAATTGTTCGTCTTCAGCCAGTGTGCGTTCGACAATGGCACCATAAGTTTGGCAAAAGAGCATCCCGGTGCCGGAGACACGCAATAAGAACAGTCCGGTTTTTGCGAATAACCCTTTGAGGCCCCCATACTTCACTTCCAACAAACAATCGCCTGTATGGGCGAGATATGATCCTCGGGTCAGAAACAACTTTTCGTCCCCCGTCATCGCAATTGGCAAAATGTCGCCATAGTTGTCGGGGGCCAACAGGAGAGATTGGCCATCGCGCTTCGCTCGAAAGACGGCTCGAAAAAAAGATTCGCCTCCGAGCAAACTTTTGAATCCGGACCACAAACGCCTTCTCGAACGAGTGTCGCCAATAGCGGCAGAAATCAGAATGCCCGGAGTCATCGAAACCATGCTGTCGGGTTGGGCGACGACTTCTTCTAATTCATTCAGTTGAAATTCCAATACGGTAAACACGGGTGCATGTTGAATCCGGTACTCCATGAAGTCCCATCTTTAAAATCCGTCTGCCATTGGAACACAGGGGTTATACCTCGCGTGGGCTGAATTGAGCCGTAGCCGCACCTCGCCAGAGTGCGGGTGTGACGCTCAAACAGCCCACGTTCTGGCGAAACGTGGCTACATTCAAATATCTCACTTTGAGCCGAGCAAAGTATACGAGCGACAAGCTCCCCCTCTGAGGGGTTTTGTGTGGATGCCGACTCGATGCGTGAGGTTTCGATGTCTGAGTGCTTGACGTGCTCGCTCACGCAACCGGTTCGTATTCCAGTTGTGTAAGGACTCACGCAGGAATAACTGGCGTAGCTGAGGTAGTGAGACTTCAGTCCGAACTCTTACAGGTTCGGCTACGACTGCAACTTATTGATGTGCGAATCCTCAGCGGATCAGTCTTCGTCAACGCCTGATGCGAATTTTTGTTTCATGAGATACCCGACAAAGGCGATGACCCCGAGAATCCCCAAGAAAATAAACAATGCAACCATGCGTGGAACGTGTAGTGCATCCGAGATACCGGTGATACAAATGTCGTAGATCACGACTCGAATGAACCAACCTATAATCGCTCCAAAGCCACCGCGTGCAGCCAGTAAATGTGTGTGACGCATGTGAAGCTCCTAATGTCCTGAAGTGAATGGAGAGAACGGAAAAACTACCGAAGGGCGTTGGCGGGTGTAAATATCCGTTCGTATTGTGAGTGTCAAGCATTTCAGTGATCCCTTGGGAGTTATCCCGGACCCATTCTTAAACCGCGGGCGTTGAGAATTGACGCTGCGGATCGCGCGGGTTGTCGCATCGCCTACTGTAGTCTTGTCGCTCCGCCGACAAGATGTCCCGTCGGAAGAGCGACGGGACTACAGTAAAGCTGGCATCAATCTCCGCCGCGTGAGGCTTAAGCGGCTTCACTGCGAATCGATCGAAGCTTCGGGTGGTCGATAGAACAGTGCGACCGGGAGCATCAATAACGCCGCGAAGGCGAAGAGGGTGGCGTGGGGGAGTTCGAGCCATTCAATGAGCAGCGTCCGGCCGAGGGAATAGACGGCTCCCGAACCGGCGATGCCGATCCAGTTGAGTAGATTGAATGCGCCGATGATGCGTCCCTTCTGGTCGCTCGGGGCGGAGGCTTGCAGGAAGACTTGCAGCGGTACGCTGAAAAACCCGGCGAAGAGGCCGACGGCAATGAGGGCGATCACGCTGCCAGAGGGGCCGAGCAGCGAGCCGCGCGGGCCGTGAACTTTCGAGATTGCTCGGTGGGGTGACGCAGCATCGAGCGGCTGTGATGACGCGACTTTCGAGTCTTGGCTGTTGGTTCCCAAGCGATCAAGGTCGGTCGGTTCACTCCGATCCTTTTTCACTTCCAACTTACTCAGCAGCAGGGATTGTCGTGTCTGTTTGTGCTGACGGATTTCGTCGCGCACCGTATCGAATCCGGGACCGGGCAGTGCGAGGACGGCGAGGCTCAGCGTCAGCCCCCAAGCTCCGGTACGGACGAGCCAACTTCGGACGCGGTCTTTGGAGAGCAGGCCCGCCAAGACGCAACCGATCGCGATCCCCACGCCCGTACTCGCCGCCATTGCTCCCGTGCTGAGATCATCGAGGCGGAGTTGCTCTTTCGCGAACGAATTGATTGCCGGTGGGTAGACGGTGCCACCGACGAACCAAAACACGGACGACATCACGAGAACACCGAGCAGCGTTCGATCTCGTTTCAAAAGTTGGCGCGTTTCGGCGGCGATGACGATGGAAGACCAATCGAACTTGAGACTCGGTTGAGCGACGGCGGTCGGGCGGATTAACAGGGAGGTGGCCAGTCCGGTGAGTGCGATCACGAGGGAAGGCAGACTCGCCAACCAGAGCGATCCCGCGAACATCTGTTTCGCGGCACCGGCGGCCGCCAATCCGAAGATGATCGCGAGGAACGTCGCCATCAGCATGAAGCCATTCGCGCGGGGGAGGTCGGTCGGTCGCAGCAGTTCGGGCAGGATGCCGTACTTCGACGGGCCGAAGAACGCGCTGTGAACTCCCATCAAGCAGAGGACCGCCAGAAGCAGTGCGAGACTCCCGGTCGCGAAGCCAATCATCCCGAGCCATACGATCCCCAGCTCGGCCACTTTGCACGTGACGATGATGGTCCGTTTACTGAAGCGATCCGAGAGAAAGCCCGCGTATCCCGAGAACGCGATGAACGGCCACGCGAACAGAATCATCGCCAATCCCTGCTGATCTCGACCGCCGCTCAGCACGCGGTCGAGACAGAGCAACAGCACCAGTTGTTTGAAGAGGTTGTCATTGAAGGCACCGAGAAATTGAGTCAGGTTCAATCCCCAGAAGGAACGATCACGGAACAGGCTGGGGCGGGAATCGTGATCGTTCGGAGTCGTCATTCAGTCGTTCCTGCGGTTGCGGCGCGAACTCGATCTCGCGTGAGGCCGATTGTCACACGAGATCGCTCGGCAAAGTAGGCTGGCGGTAAAGGGAACTTTGTACTGAGGGAACACGTTGCTGGCGGTCAATTCGTTGGACGTTGCTTGCCAAGCGGTGACGTGCGCGGTTTATTCTCCGCCCGCGTCGTTGGCTGAGTGAGCAGGAGACGAACGCCTCTCAACTCATCTTCCTAACAGCCCGTTGAAAAAGTAACCCGCAGCGTGAGCGAGGGACGGTGGTGTTGCGAAACTTTCGAGAAATATGTCCCTCGCTCACGCTGCGGGTTACTTCAAACCCCTTTTTCAACGGGCTGTTAAGCTCTGTTTGTTCCTTGGGACTCCATTCGATGAGAAAGCAACCGATGATTGTCCGGTTGACGATTGCCCGGTTGTCGCGCTGCGTCGCACAGTCGATGTGGCTCGTACTGTTGGCGTTTGCTGGGTGGGAATTCGTTCCGGTACGGCAGGCTCACGCCGAAGAACCGTATCTCGATTTTGTGCAGGGGTTGCGAGATCAGCAGTACTACGACTACGCGATCATTTACCTCGATCAGATCGGTGCGCGATCGAGTCTCCCGGTCGAGATCAAGCAGGTCATCCCTTATCAGAAGGCAATGATTCTGCTCGATGGCTCCAAGCGAGCGCGGACTCCCGAGAAGCAGACCGAGCAACTCGTACAGGCGCTGGCGTTTCTCGAACAGTTCGTCAAAGACAGCCCGAACCATGCGAGCGCGGGTGATGCCAACTCGGATCGCGCTCAAATTCTGCTTGGCATGGGACAGGTCGAAATCCTGCAATCGCGATCTCCCGCCAATCAGGGGGCGAAGCGTGAGATTCAGGACAAGGCGCGTGAGTTGATTGCCAAGGCGCGACTGGTCTTTCAAACCGCCTACGATCAGCACGCGGCCAACTTTAAGAAGCTGCCGAAGTTCATTGATGAACAGAAGGACCGGGCGCTGGCGGCCGAGCGTGCGAAGGTCGAAGTGAACATGATCACCGCGATGCTGAACCTCGCGATGTGTACGTACCACGAAGCTCAGACGCATGACGTTGGCTCGAACGACTTCAAG
>JAYVOX010000465.1:0-5103 GCA_043757695.1 Schlesneria sp. | reverse complement strand
CGGTGAAGATCACACACCCCGCGACCAGAATCACTGCCGCCCACCATCGCTTCTTCATTGTTGAACAGCCTGTTGAGTTCGACTCGTGCGATCCTTTGGACTGCGGGGATTCATCACCGCTTTCATTTCTCGGTATTCTTATCCCATTTGAGGAGGCCCTTACCAACTCGGAATCCCTCTAAAGTCAAAGTACAGGAAGAAAAGAAAGCGGTGATGAATCCCCGCTGTCGAAAGCGGATGACTCACGACTTCGGAATCGAATCGGGCCAGACTCGTTGGAGCAAGTGCAGGACGATTGCCTCGTCACGCAGGACTTCCGTGGCGAGTTTTCTCAGTGTGACGGTGGCGTCTGATTCTGGCTTGTACTCGCGTCCGTAAAGGTCTTGCAGGAGACCAATGGTGACGTTGCGGCTCTTGACCAAATCACGAACCAGTTCGGCCTCCTTGCGCGCCCTCACCTCCGCCGCTTGCAGAACTTCCACGGCAACTTGGTCGGGATCGACCTCGCCATCGGTTGGCCCAAACCGCTCGCCACGAAACTTGCCAACCGTCGGCAGTTCCGGTGCCTTGTCCGGCAGGTTGAACGCCAGCAGTTCGAGATAGCCCTTCAGATGCCAGCGCGTCGCCTCTTCCCGTTTCTCGATCAAGCCCGCCGCACAGCCGAGGTACATGTACAGCCAGCCCCGTTGCACCGGATCGCGCTCGTACTTGAGGGCCTCCTGCGCGTGACGAGTCACATCAGCCCCGTGCCCTCGAATGTCGCTCTGCCCGTACACATGAGCCGCCATCCAATGAATCCGGCCTTTGTCCGCGAGCGAGGTGTACTTTGCGAGCAACTCCGTCGCTCGCTTCTCAACCTCGTCCCACGGCGTCTTGTCGGCCGCTCGTAGACGGTCCAATGCCTGAAGCTCTTCGGCAAGGCTGGGGGCGATAGCCGCTACCGCTGTTAGCTCAGAAGGATTGATGGAAGGGGCTTTCAAAACGTCGCCTGCCGCTGGCATTTCGACAGCATCGCGCACGTTCGGATCATCCGTGGCCGATTCTCTCACTTTCAAACCTCCCTCCCGCCAGAACCGCTTGAGAGCCGGTGGGAGCGATGGGGCTTCACCGCGATCGAGCACGGCGTATTGCAATTCGGATGAAACAACACCGCCGCCAGCTCCTCCAAAAGTACTAACCGGATGCGACGTGACATGCAGAAGCGTCCACGTGAACCACTTGCCGCGACGGCCAATCAGAATTCGCATTGGCAATTTGGACTGGCTCCAGCCGAGAAGCTGTTGGTAGCGAAGATTGCTCGTGGCAATTACGCCCCCCATTCCGGGGCTGCCCATCACGTCTGGCATTCCGGCCATTGCGCCGTCACCGGATGAAGCCATCGACATTGGTGCAGCCATTATGTCTGCACCTCCACCACCACTCATGGATTCCATGCCATCTCCCATGACCAACGGCATCCTCACGTTTGAGCCGGCGTAAAGAGGCAGTCGCTGGCGCAGCAGCTTCTGGACGTGAACCGGAAGCTGCGAATCGACCTCGGTCCACAGATCGTTTTCCAAACTCCGGGCTTCTGTCTCGAAGCGTCCGATGACCACCACCTGCTGATCATTCGCGTCGCTCACTTCCAAGTGCTTCGCCTCCTCGGCGAGATACTGCTTGTGAATCCCGGTCAAAATCTTTTCGAGCGTCTTCCGTTCGGCATCGTTCAGTTCGTGCGAGCCGAATGCCTGCGGGTGGAGCTTCACTCCGTCCGGCGTGAACTGCACGACGGCGTTACGCTCGAACGGGTCTTGCGACTCCGCCCCGCGTTGTTGCTGTCTGGCCTGTTCCAGCTTTTGTCGTTCGACCTCTCCGATGTAGTGATGGAGAGCAGCGCCGTTGGACTCGGCAGGCACTGATGGTTGCCAGTCTCGCGAAATCTGTCGTTGGTCGCGCCACGAGAACAGAACGATGGTCCCCACCAACCCCGCAAAGGTTCCCAGACCGATGACGAGTGTCGCCGCGATCACCTTGGTCATGGTACTCCACTTACGAGGTGGCTTCTGAGGCGGTCGCGTTGATCCAGTCTGCTGGCCGAAGTCGGCTTTGAGCTTTTGGACGGCTTCTTCGGTTTTGAGTCGGCTGACGCTGACAATCGCTTGAAGCATCAGCCAAGCACTTCGGGCTTGGTGGAAAGCGACATAACCACAGACCAAGACTCCGAGAAAATTGAAGCCGACTAGCATGACGAGCATTGCCGGTTGTTTGGCAAGCTCCGGATTTGATTCGTGCGAGCGGATGAGGACAGGAATCCCAATCACAAACCCGAATCCGCAACCCGTCACTAGGAACGCGATGAGGCTATGCAGCATTGCCTTGGACCATGAAACCTGAAGCGCTTTTTTCTCGATGGCCTTTTGGAGTTCCGAGTCCATCGCACCAGCCACGTTCATCGCAGGTGGCGACGATCTCCTGATGGATTCGACATCCCCTTTCACCTCGCTCGCCTGCTGGTAGCGGCGATCCGGCTCTTTTTCGAGGGTGCGCAGGACGATTTCGTCGAGCCGCACGTCGAGAGAATACTTCTGCGACGGCGGGGCGAAGCGGCCGAGCGGCAACTCGCCCGTGAGCAGTTCGTAGAAGACGACGCCCAGCGAAAAAATATCGGCGCGATGATCGACCCCCTTCGTTCCCTCCATCTGTTCGGGAGCCATGTAGACCGGCGTCCCCATGATCTGATGGGTGCCGGTCAGCGTCGGGAAATGGGGTTGCTTGCCAAGCAACTTCGCCAAACCAAAGTCGGCGATTTTCACGCGGCCTCGCTTATCTATCAAAATGTTCTCGGGCTTGATGTCGCGGTGAACGATCCCTTCCTCATGAGCGAACTGCAACGCGTCGCAGATTTGCCCCACGATGCCGAGCGCGGCACTCGGTGAGATGTGGCGCGGTGCTTCGAGCGGCTTCGTTGACGGAGCTGTCTCCTCGCGCGAGGGGGCAGGTAACATCAGCCCGCTCAATCGAATGGCCTCGGCATCGGCCACCAACCCGGCGCGAATCGCCTGCCTCAGCGTGACGCCATCCACGAACTCCATCAGCAGATAGAAGACGCCATCGCACTGGCCAAACTCGTACACGGTGACAATGTGTTGATGACTGAGCTGCGCCAGCGTGCGTGCTTCCCGCTGAAATCGCTCGGCGAAGTTCGGGTCGTTGGCGACATCGCTCGGCAAGACCTTGAGCGCCGCCCAACGGTCCAAGTCCTTCTGGCGAACCTTGTAGACCGCACCCATGCCCCCCTGACCCAGCAGTTCGACGATCTCCCACTGAGGAAATCGCGGAGCCAATTCAGCGGGTGTCGGCGGCGTCCAACTGCGTCTGTGTCCTGAAGGTCCCGAACCACTCTCAGCCCCCTCCGCACCATTGAGCGTACTCGGCGACATCCCCTGCATGAGCAGACACGCCGGACAAACACCCGGCGGAAAATTGGCGGGCATTTCGCCACTACATTGCGGGCATTTCGTCGAGTCATTCATCTGCGAACCCCCCTGCTGCAAGTCTTCTTGGCGAGAATCATTCTCGATCGAGTTGCTCATGGAATCACCTCTGGGAAGGAGTCACCTTCGATCTCGACACGACTCGGAACGGCCCGAGACATTCGTCAAAACAGGACTGGCAACCACGACTATCAAGGAGAGAAGATTCTTCCGACAAACGTTACACGGAATCTGGGACCGGAAGCTAAGATGCCTCGCACGATTTTGACTGCCGTCGCTCGCAATCACTCGGTGCCACTTCACGTCTGCATTCCTGAGGTCGAATTATGCCGTCCCCTTTCCCCGGAATGGACCCGTATCTCGAAGACCAAGAGCATTGGATGAACGTCCATCATCGTCTGATCACAGAAGTTGGTGATCGCCTGGCGGAGCAGTTGCGACCGCGTTACTTCGTCAGTGTTGAGGAACGGGCGTATCTGACAAATGACGATGATCCCGCATGGAAGACCATCGTTCCTGACGCACATCTCGTTGTGACGCCGCCAGTGAGTGGTGGTCGTCGCGATCCATCCCGCTCGGTCTCAAAATCAGGCTTGAGCGATCTGTCGGTGGAAGACGAGTCTGGCGGCGTCGAGGTGGCTGCGGAGCCGGTCACGATTCGATTTCCTGCGTTCGAGATGCGCGAACCGTATCTCGAAATCATCGACATCCGAGATCGCAAGGTCATCACGATCATTGAAGTTCTCAGCCCCACGAACAAAGTGGCGGGATCGCGCGGCCGGCAGAAGTACGAACGCAAACGAGATCGCGTGCTTCGGTCGCGCACGCATCTGGTGGAGATCGACCTCTTGCGAGGTGGCGCGTCATTTTTCAGCGAAGAAACGCGCGCGGGCTGTGACTACACCGTCCATGTCTCGCGTGAAATTGACCGCCCCGACGAAAACCAACTCTGGCGAATCACGCTCGCACAGATTTTGCCTTCCATCCCGATCCACTCTGTCCAGATGACGCCGATGCCACGCTCGACTTGAACGCCGCTTGACACGCGATCTACGACAAGGCCGCGTTCGATCTGATCCTCGAATACAAACAGGAACCGGGAATGCCGCTGACGCCCGCTCAAGTCGCGTGGTCCGATCGACTGCTGCGAACGAAGGGACTGCGATGACCGTTTTCATTCGGCTACTGTGGTCTTGTCGCTCCGCCGACAAGACGCCCGTCGGCGGAGCGACGGGTCTACAGTAGCCACCCCGACAATCAATACTGCACGTGTTGCGGGTCCAACGTTAAAGGGATTGTGATGACTCCCGGTCTGTTCGCATCGCCTCTGCCGCACAGTCCGTCGCGCCGCTTCCACACGACGCGCTGGAGTCTCGTGCTGCAAGCACGCGACAAGGCAACACCGCAAGCGGCCGAGGCGTTAGCCGATCTTTGTCGAGCTTATTGGTATCCGCTCTACGCCTTCGTCAGGAAGCGGTCGCACGATGGACACGAGGCGCAAGACCTGACTCAAGGTTTCTTCGCGCGGCTCTTGGAGAAAGACTTTCTCGATGAGGTCGCTCCCGAGCGAGGCCGTTTTCGGGCGTTCCTGCTCGCCGCGATCAAGCACTTCATCTCGAACGAATGGGAC
>JAYVOX010000464.1:0-5115 GCA_043757695.1 Schlesneria sp. | reverse complement strand
TGGCTCTTTGGACTCCCGGGCGCACGCTTCGGGTTGGTCTGGGGTAGAGAACTCCTGCCGCGCGCTTTAATACATTTCCAACATGTGTTCGCCATTGTGAGCCGGATTCCCGGTCAGACGACGACCTTGGAGGTCGATGACGAGGTCCAGCATCTCCAGCGGAATCTGTCCGACGAGAACCGGCACGTCGTCGGGAACTTCCACCACATCAACGGAGCAGTAGCGGTCGAGCAACGTGATGCGTGCAGGCCCGTAGACACTAAACGTCGCCTTGCCGCGAGTCGTCGTGGACACTTTCTCGTAGCTCTTTCGCAAGCCAAGTTGCTGGATGTACCGAGTCGGCAAGTCCAGCGTTGTCGAACCGGTATCGACCAATGCGTCGTCTACCGTGATGCTCCGCACGGAGTTGGCCGAGAGTCGTCCCTCTTGAACCGACATCAAGTCAAACAGGTTTTCCACGGTTACAGCGGTCAGGACTCGGCCCATCGCGTCTTTCTCCATGATGGCGGGTGACATTTTCAAGTCTCCATTAAGGTCAAGAACGAAGTTGAATCGCAGGGCCACCCTGATGCGTCACAGCATCTCGCGGACATCGCTGACGCAGCCGTTGATCGCGGCGGCGACGACCATGGCGGGGGACATGAGCAGTGTGCGGCCGGTGGGACTGCCTTGGCGGCCTTTGAAGTTGCGGTTGCTCGATGAGGCACAGACTTCACGGCCTTGGAGCTTGTCGGGATTCATGGCCAGGCACATCGAGCAACCCGCGCCGCGCCACTCGAAGCCCGCCTCTTCAAACACCTTGTCCAAGCCTTCGGCCATCGCCTGTTGCCGGACGAGTTGAGACCCCGGCACGACGAGGGCCTTCACTCCCGGAGCGACCTTGTGTCCCTTGGCGATCGACGCCGCTTCGCGCAGGTCAGAGATGCGGCCGTTCGTACACGAGCCGATGAACGCGACATCAATCTTCACGCCGCGAATCGGCTGCTGTTCCTTGAGGTCCATGTAGTCGAACGCGTCTTGAATTCCCTTCTGATCGTCGGGCGTGAAGCCGGACAACGCGGGGAGCTTTTCGCTGACACCGACCGACTGAGCGGGATTGATCCCCCACGTGACGGTCGGTTCGATCTCACTGCCATTGAACGTGACGACATCGTCGAACTCGGCGTCCTTCGACGAGGCGAGGCTCAGCCACCAAGCGGCCGCGCGATCGAAGTCAGCTTCCTGCGGAGCGAACGGCCGGCCCCGGATGTAATCCACTGTCGTCTGGTCCGGGTTGATGTAGCCGCAACGAGCGCCGCCCTCGATGCTCATGTTGCAGACGGTCATGCGTTCTTCCATCGACATCCGATCGAAGACTTCGCCTGAATACTCATACGCATAACCCACGCCACCCTGCACGCCGAGCTTGCGGATGATGTGCAGGATCACGTCTTTGGCATACACGCCACGTCGCAGCGTGCCGGTCACTTCGACCTTCCGCACCTGCGGCTTGCCGAGCGCGAGAGTCTGCGTGGCGAGAACATCCGCGACCTGACTCGTCCCAATTCCGAAGGCGATCGAACCGAACGCACCGTGAGTACTGGTGTGGCTGTCACCGCAAGCGATCGTCATACCGGGTTGAGTCAGCCCCTGTTCGGGACCAACGATGTGCACGACTCCCTGCCGGTTGTCGTCGAGATTGAACAGGCGGATGCCGAACTCAAGACAGTTCTTTTCGATGGCCGACATCATTTCTTCGGCCAGCACATCGAGAAACGGCCGCGCCTGATTCTCGGTCGGCACGATGTGATCGACCGTCGCGAGAGTCCGCTCGGGGAACAGCGCCTTCAGCCCGCGATCTCGCAGCATCGAAAAGGCCTGCGGGCTGGTCACTTCGTGAATCAGATGCAGCCCGATGAAGAGCTGCGTCTGTCCCGACGCGAGCGAGCGAACGTTGTGTGCATCCCAAACTTTGTTGAACAAATTGCGGCGGTCGGTCATGTCAAAACCCATCTAAAAAAGTGCCAGAAGCGTTGGGGGCGGGATTGTAACAACGGACTCAACCCCGTGCGAACTGCCAACACGGTGTTGACCAACACGGTGTTGAGTGAAGATCAACGACCGCTGTTTGCGCCGCATCACTCTCAATCACAAGCCCCCCTTGCAAGCCTGTTTTGGAGCTTGTTCCGCCGGGACATCGGCGTCTGAGTCAGACGCTGGTGTTCGCGTCCGTTCGATTCTCAAGTCCTCGTTTCCAGCCACCCGACCGATGCGGCACTACGATCTGCGTCGAATGGAACCGTACGTGATTCCAATCACGGCTGAGCGGCGACCTCTGAAATCGTCCTAAAGCCGTTCGCCTTTTTTTCTAGCGTCGATTTGCGATACAAACTCCATTAATGCTCGTCGGTGGCAGCAACAGTGATCGACATGCGCAGCGGCGCGCTATGCTGTTTTTGATGCGTCCCACATCGGCTTAGTAATCTTAAAGGAGCGACATCCGTGAGTTTGATACTGGCCAGCACGTCATTGTACCGCCGGGAGTTGATGATGCGGCTCGGCCTCCCGTTCGAGTGTCATCCCTCGGGCCTCGACGAAAAGGTATTCAAAGTGGAGGGAATCGGCCCGATCGGGTTGGCCCGAACACTGGCGACGGAGAAAGCTCTGAAACTGGTCGCCTCGTTTCCGTTGGCCACGATCATCGGCAGCGATCAGGTGGTCGATGTCGATGGCCGGATCCTAGGCAAGCCCGAAACTGTCGAAGCAGCGGTCGAACAATTGTCCTTGTTACAAGGCCGGTCGCATCGGTTGGTCACGGCGATTTGCGTCTGGCACGAGGGTCAGATTCACACGCATGTCGATCTCACCAAGTTGTCAATGCGATCGATCCCGGCCGATGCGATCGCCCGTTATCTCGGCAGCGATCAACCCTACGACTGCTGCGGGGCATACAAGCTCGAAGCGCGAGGCATCACTCTGTTTGAACGAATCGAATCCGACGATCATACGGCGATCACCGGACTCCCCTTGATCGCGCTCACGACGCTGCTCAAGCGATGTGGGTATCAGATTCCGTAGTCAGGCGAGCGGCAAGAAGAAATGTCCCTGTAGGATGGGCACTCTTGCCCGTCCCGGCTTGAAGACAGAAACCCGGACGGGCAAGAGTACCCATCCGACATCGTGGTATGACAATTCCTGCCGGTCGCCTAACTATACTTTGCACGGCCCAAAGTGAGACATTTGAATGTAGCGACGTTTCGCCAGAACGTGGGCTGTGTGAGCGTCACACCCGCACTCTGGCGAGGTGCAGCTACCGCTCACTTCAGCCCGCGCGAGGTATGACTCAAAAGCCATGTTGGCGGAAAATCGACACCGCGTTAGGCCTCTCCTGAGCCACTGATGGCTGAGGAGAACCACCACATTCTTAACACCCTGAAAAGTGCCACAGTCGAAGTGAGTGGATTGGTGACGATCTCTCTTCAGTTCGACACCGTCATCTCGACGCCGAAATAGTCGTGCAGGAACTGACGGCGATCACCGTCGTGGCGCACGAGTTGAACCAGCGCGAACAGCTTCTGTTGATCGCGTTTCAGTTTGGCCGCGAGTCGGTCGGCATCGAGCAGTTCGGCCGGGATCTCTCCGGTGACCTCAAGCTGCATCGGCTCCCACGTCCCTTCAATGGCACCGTAACGTTCGAGCATGGCGAGGGCCGCTTCGAGGCGGCGATCGTGCTTCTGTCGCGCGTGCAGTTTCTCTCGCATCCATTCGAGACCGAACGCGCCGACCTGTTCGGTGTCGTGAACGAGCAGGTCGTAGACACGCTCGTAGAAGAGCGGATCGGGGTTCGACCAGCGGATGAATTCCATCTGTGTGGAGAGATCGGCCTCTTCGTACAGCAGCACGCAGTCCGATGGCAGTCCGTCTCGCCCCGCCCGGCCAATCTCCTGATACCAGGCTTCCATTGAGCCGGGGACTTCGGCGTGAATGACGAAACGAATGTCTTCCTTATCGATCCCCATCCCAAACGCAGGTGTCGCCAGCACGAGCGGGCAGCGGCTCTGCATGAACTCATTCTGAATGCGTCGCCGGTGCTGACGTTCGAGGTCGCCGTGATAGTTCACATGCGGAACACCGCGCTGACGCAGCAGTTCGCTGAATCGTTCGAGCGTGCGGATCAGCGTGAAGTAGACGATCCCGCTCCCCGTTCCCGCTGGATGCCGTTCGCGGATGGCGGCGATCTGCGCGAGCTTCTCATCGTCACCCCAAACTTCTTCGACCGCGAGTCGCAAGTTCGGGCGATCGATCCCCTCGTGATAAAGCTGAACCTCATCCGGTCGCAGCCCGAGTTGCTTCACAATGTCGGCCTGAACTTCCGGAGTCGCCGTGGCGGTGAGTGCAATCGTCGTCGGGTTGCCGAGCTGCGCCCGAAACTCGGCGAGTCGCGTGTAGTCAGGGCGAAAGTCATGGCCCCACTCACTGATGCAATGCGCCTCATCCACGGCGAGCAGTCTCACGTCGCGACGGCCAATCGCCTCGATGAATTGCGGTTTGCGAAACCGTTCGGGCGTGACATACAGCAGCCGATGCTTTCCGCTGGCGACACCCGCATATCGTCCCTCGCGTTCTTGGCGTGAGAGCGACGAATTGATGAACGTCGCATCAATGCCGCGCCGTCGCAGAGCATCGACCTGATCCTTCATCAGTGCGATCAGGGGCGAGAGTACCAATGTCAATGGGGCACGCCGCGAACCGTCCGCGAGTGGCTCGACATTCGATGCTTCCGACATCAGCGCGGGGACTTGATAGCACAACGATTTGCCGCCCCCCGTCGGCATCACGACCAGCGCATGACCTTCCGCCAAGACCCGGCGAATGATCGCCTCCTGCGGGCCACGAAACGAAGCAAATCGAAAATGTTGGGTGAGTACGTCGAGCGGTTCCATACCCGCAGGTGTGACGTATCTGTGGCGATCAAGCAAGAGTCTCAGCCAGACATCCGCGTCTTCCAATGCCGATATGCGCCTCGCGAAATGAACCGGGTGTGACCGGCATTCCGGCGTGAGATCAGGCGGCGATGTGGGGGTAGAGGCGTTTGGTTTCTTGGGTGATTCGGAAGAATTGGTAGGACTCCCAGTC
>JAYVOX010000463.1:0-5122 GCA_043757695.1 Schlesneria sp. | reverse complement strand
TACTCACGGAAAAGGGCGTCCCGAAAACTGACCTCGCAATACGGAGACTCAAACGCACGCCCCCACCGCGACTGACCTCCGATTACTGATATCTGGCCCGTCATACGTACTCCGGCCCTGCCATCCGTGCGATTCAATCCGAAGTAAGAGACCGCACGGATGCCAAGCCGGAGCACGGATGAAACACCGGACCACGCCCGCTAAGATGCCGCCCCTCGGTCGGGCATCGTCGCTCCTGTCCTGCCGTTACTTCCGCCTCTTCACGACCGGCAAAGGTCTTCCGTGTTGTCGAATCCAACCGCCCTGCCCCTTTCCGAACTGATCACCAAGCTCGACGCGAGGGAGCTTAGCAGTGCAGCTGTCACGGCGGCGTATCTCGACGCGATCTCGCAACGCGATCCCAAGATTGGCGCGTTCCTGCATGTGAACCGGGATGGTGCGATGCGGCAGGCGGAGGCAGTCGATGCGAAGCGCGCGGCCGGTCAGCCGCTGGGACTGCTCGCGGGAGTTCCCGTGGCGGTGAAGGACGTGATGTGTGAGGTCGGGCAACCGGCGACGTGCGGCAGCAAGATGCTCAAAAACTTCGTGCCGCCGTATGACTCGGGCGCGGTCACGAAGCTCAAGCAGGCCGATGCGGTCCTGATCGGTCGCACGAACATGGACGAGTTCGCGATGGGATCGAGCGGCGAGAACTCGGCCTTTTGGCCGACTCGCAATCCGTGGGACACCGACCGCATTCCGGGCGGGTCGAGCAGCGGATCGGCCGCCGCAGTCGCGGCACGGATGGCTCCACTCGCTCTCGGCAGCGATACGGGTGGCTCGATTCGGCAACCGGCCGGATTGTGCGGCATCGTGGGGCTGAAGCCGACGTATGGACGAGTCTCGCGCTACGGGCTGATTGCCTATGCGAGTTCGCTCGATCAGATCGGCCCCTTCGCGACGGATGTGACTGGCGCGGCGCGGCTGCTCGAAGCGATCGCCGGTCACGATCCGCGCGACTCGACCAGCGTCAACACGCCCGTGCCGTCTTACACCGCGACCGTCGATCAGCCTCTCGCCGGACTCAAGATCGGTGTCCCGGTCGAACATTTTGCCGAGGGACTCGATCCCGAGATCGAAAAGACGGTGCGTGAGGCGCTCGCCGTCTACAAGTCGCTCGGTGCGGAACTGAAGGACGTGCATCTGCCCCACTCGAAGTATGCGATCGCGACTTACTACCTCATCGCCACGTCGGAAGCCTCCAGCAACTTGTCGCGTTACGACGGAGTCCACTACGGACACCGGGCCGCCGAATTCGGCAGTCTCGTCGAAATGTACGAGGCCAGTCGCGGCGAGGGCTTTGGCGACGAAGTGAAGCGGCGAATCATGCTCGGCGTTTTTGCGCTGTCGGCCGGTTACGCGGACCAGTACTACACGAAGGCGTTGAAAGTGAGGCGGCTCATTCGGCAAGACTTCGACGCCGCGCTGGCCGATGTGGACGTGATCGCCGGTCCCGTCACACCGACCGCCGCGTACAAGCTCGGCGAGAAATCGAGCGACCCGTTGTCGATGTATCTCGGCGACATCTACACGATCAGCGCGAACCTCGCGGGCCTGCCGGGCATTTCAATCCCGTGCGGCTTCACCACGACGGGCCTGCCGATCGGCCTGCAACTTCAAGCCGCTCCGTTCGCCGAAGAAAAGCTGCTTCGTGCCGCGAGAATGTACGAACGCGAAACCGACTGGCACCGCCGACAACCTCAAACCCACGAAGGTTGAACCACGAAATACGCGAAAGTCACGAAAGGGAAAGTGCGAAGAGAAACTGGTCGGTTGTCGGATGCGACACGGGTTCGACCGCTTCATGCCGATTGCTCCTTGCCTTACTTTTCGTGTCTTTCGCGTATTTCGTGGTTCAATTTCTTCCAAGAGTGATCCATGAACTACGACATCATCATCGGTCTCGAAGTCCACGTGCAGCTTCAGACTTTGACCAAGATCTTTTGCGGGTGTTCGACCGTCTTCAATCCGGATCACCCGAACGTGCAGACGTGTCCCGTGTGCCTCGGCCTGCCCGGCGCATTGCCGGTCCTCAACGGACACGGCTTCGATCTGGCGGTGAAGACGGCGCTGGGGCTGAACTGCAAGATTGCCCGTTTCACCAAGTGGGATCGCAAGCAGTACTTCTATCCCGACCTGCCGAAGGGGTATCAGATCAGCCAGTTCGATCTGCCGTTTAGCCATGACGGGTGGGTGGACGTGGTGGTTGAACAGAAGTCAGAAGTCAGAAGTCAGAAGCCAGAAGCAGGACACGAATCAGGCTCCTCATCCGAGTCCCATGCGTCCCCTCAATCACATTCCTCCCATCCCTCTTTCACCACCCGGCGCGTTCGCATCTTGCGTGCTCACATGGAAGAGGACGCGGGAAAAAACATGCACGACGAATCGGGACGCGGCCGAGACAGTCAAGTCGATCTCAACCGAGCGGGCACTCCGCTGGTCGAGATCGTGACCGAACCCGACCTGCGTTCGGCAGCCGAAGCGAAGCGGTTCCTCGAAGAGCTGAAGCTGCTGCTCACGTATCTCGAAGTCTCCGACTGCAACATGCAGGAGGGCAGTTTGCGGTGCGATGCCAACGTCAATCTGCACGTACATCAGCCGGACGGCTCGAAAGTGCCGACGCCAATCGTTGAAGTGAAGAACCTCAACAGCTTCCGCTTCACCGAGCAGGCGATCGAGTTTGAAGTGGCTCGCCAGTGGGAGGTGTTTCAGCAGACGGGCATTCGCATGGGAGCCAAGGGCGGGCACAAGGCGACTCGCGGTTTCAACCCCAACAGCGGCACAACGTATATCCTGCGCGAGAAGGAGGCGGCGGCCGACTATCGCTACTTTCCCGATCCCGATCTCGTTCCAGTCATCGTCGATGATGGGAAGTTGGCTGTGATACGAAGTTCGATGTGCGAGCCACCCGCCTCGCGCCGTGACCGCTTTCAGTCCGAGTTCGGCCTCACGCCGTATGACGCTGGCGTCCTGATTGATCAGGGTCGCGCGCTGGCCGACTACTTTGAAGAGGTCGCGCGCGGCTGCGGTGATGGAAAGCAGGCGGCCAACTGGATCACACAGGATGTCCTGCGCGAGATGAACCAGCGCGGGCAGTCGATCACCGACTTTGCCATCCGGCCCGATGTCCTCTCCGCGTTGCTGAGCCGCATCAACGGGAAGAGGGTCACGATCAAGTCGGCTCGCGATGTGTTCCTGTCGCTGTTGGCGGAGTCCGATGCGGCGCGGCCGTCGAGTGAAAGCACTGGCGGCTCAGAGCAGCCGCCAGTGGCACCCGGAACCGCTCAAGTCATCGTCATCAGCCCAGTTCAAAGTGGAGAGACGATTGGATCACCGTCAGTTTCTCGCATCGACGAGATCATCGCGGCGAAAGGCTTGGCCATCGTCGAAGACACGGGAGCCATCGACGCGGCCATTGCGGCGGTGTTGGCTCGCAGCGAGAAGGCGGTTGCCGACTTCAAAGGTGGCAACGAGAAAGCCATCGGCGCGCTGATCGGTCAAGTGATGAAAGCGGTCAAGGGAGCCGACCCCGCTACAGTCAAAGAGAAGCTGCTGGCGGAGCTGGCGCGATAAGGGAGAGCGGTCGGACGATCTCTCCCTCGTAGGATGGGCACTCTTGCCCGTCGAGATTGAAGGCCGAAGGCAGGACGGGCAAGAGTGCCCATCCTACAGTCCGGTCAGGTATTCCTGTTTGAATAGCTCTCCAGCGTTACGGCAGCAGGATCGTGCGCAGGTCTTGGGATGTGGGTGAGGACTGGACGACCACAACGGCGTGGTCATTGTTGAGGCGATCGAGTTGGACGACTCCGTCGAGTTCCTTGATCGTCTCGAAGGTCTGACCGGCGATGCCACCGCCCGACACGGGGGTCGTGAGGCCGGGATTGGTGGCGAGGTTTTCGGTGCTGATCTTCATCACGCCGCGAGCACTATTCGACATCAGCAAAAAGTCCTTGCCGTCCTTCTTGTAGACGATCATGTCGAGCGGCTTGTTGCGGTTCCCGAGTTCCGCAACCGTCGTCCCCTTCGACTTCTCACCCGGCTTGAAGCTACTGACGGGAAACTTCACGAGCGGCGTGCAAGTGAAGCCGGCAAGCAGGCTCGGTTCGCCATTGATGTTCAGCGGAATGAAGGTGCGGATCGTGGCGTTGTCTTCCGTGCGACCGTGGGCGGCATGATAGATTTCGACGTTGCTGCCGACGTTGGCGTCGTTGAAAGGGAAGGGGACTTCGCGCACGTTTGAGGGAGACGCTCCGCCCGCGACACCCGAGACATAGACCTTGCCATCGACATACGCGAGGTCGGTGATCGCCTCGCTTCTCGGGTTGGATGTCCGTCCGCCGCGCGAGACCTCTTTGTCCTCGGGAACATTTGGCAGCGAGACCTTCTGGAACGGAACTTTTGTGAGTGAGACCGCGCTCAGTTTGCCATCGGCTTCGACTCGCACGAGCGCGGGTTTGGCATCGGCTGTCACCGACAAATAGACGTTGCCACTGATCGGGTTCACGGCGAGATCGTTGATCGTGGCGGCGTTGGTCTTAAGCAACTCGGCCACCTTGGCGTTGAGGCCCGCGACATTGACGTTGATCTTGGCAGGATCGCCCTTCGTGTCGCCGGTGCCGATCGCGAAGATCGTCGCCGACTTGGTGTCCCCGACAAACAGGATGCCATCCGGCCCGAAGGCCAATGGTCCGGCCGATTGGATCGCGGGCGTTCCTTCTTTCAAACCCCATTCGACCGCACTGGCAGCGGCCCCCGATAAAAAGACGCAAACGGTCGCACAGGACAAGAGACGCAGAACTCGCATGGGGGACTCCTCGTTGGTTGGACTGGACTCGTCAGGTCATTCACAGCGGAGTGGTCGCGTGTCTCAAGACACAGAGAAGCACCGACTCACGACGATGAACAGTACGCGAGTCGCCGCGTCGCCCGAAAGCTCACGCGATCTGAATTGAGTCTGCGCTAAGGAACGTTCGAGAAATTACGGTCTGCATTTGGTTGGGAAGGTAGCCCTGTCGCTCCGCGACAGGAAGCGCGGGCGCGGGGATCGCTCTCTGAGTCTCGGTGCATCGGCTCGCCAAATCGC
>JAYVOX010000462.1:0-19530 GCA_043757695.1 Schlesneria sp. | reverse complement strand
GTTTTGGTCCAAATCCCGCAGGGAGCGATCCCGGTTCTCAACAGCCAGGCGACGAAGACCGTCCACATCAACCTGGAGCCGTATCACACGCAGACGGTCGAGTACCACTTCTACTTCCCGGCGGCGGGGCAGTTCGCTCACTTCCCGGTTCACGTCGCGAAGAACGAATCGCTGATCGCCTCGGCGGCGGCGGTCGCCCTGAACGTGGTCGACAAGCCGACGAAGATCGACACGGGGTCGTGGGACTACGTGTCGCAACAAGGCTCGAACGACGATGTCCTCGCGTTCCTCGACAAGCACAACGTCAGCGGCCTGAATCTCGACCGCATCGCGTGGCGGATGAAGGACGCGAAGGTGTTCGACGCCGTACTGAAGCGGCTCGCCGCGCGGCACGTCTACCAGCACACGCTCTGGTCTTACGGGTTGCAGCACAACGTGGCCGCTGCCGGACGCGAGTTCCTGCTTCACACCGACCTCATCGTCAACGAATGCGG
Organism: Schlesneria sp.; assembly: GCA_043757695.1. GTDB lineage: Bacteria > Planctomycetota > Planctomycetia > Planctomycetales > Planctomycetaceae > Schlesneria. The sequence continues at coordinate 19,036 of JAYVOX010000462.1, read as the reverse complement.
TGGCCGGTTGAACAGCCCGCTGTTGAAGGTCGATCTCGTCGAGCGACGGCAGGTCGAGCATCTCGAATACAAACCGCTGGTCAATGCGCGGGCACATTCGCTTGGCAAGCGGCGGCAGATCGTCAACGACCGATTCAACGAGCAGTACCATCGCACCCTGAAGCAGCTTGGCTATTCGCGGCAACTCAGCGACGACGATCTGCTCGTCGTGACCTACTACCTGCTACTTCAGGATCGGATCGAGGAGGCCCTCGCCACGTTCGCCCGCGTCAACGTTGAGAAGGTGGCCACCAAGATGCAGTACGACTACTGCGCGGCGTACCTCGACTTCTTCACCGACGAGCACGCCAAGGCGCGGGCCATCGCCGCCAAGTATGCCGAGCACCCGGTCGACCGCTGGCGCAACACGTTCGCCGCCATCACCGCCCAACTCGACGAGGCCGAAGGGAAGGACGCGAAGGCCGTCGATGCCGATGACAGCAACCAGCAGCAGGCGCAACTCGCCGCGACCGAGCCGAACTTCGACTTCACCGTCGAGGCCAAGCAGATCAACCTCAATCACCAGAACCTGTCCGCGGTGACGATCAACTTCTATGAGATGGACGTGGAACTGTTGTTCAGCCGCAACCCGTTCGTTCAGCAGTTCAAAGGCCAGTTCAGTTCGATTAGACCAAATCAAAGTTTGGTTCTGAACTTGGCGGCGGACGCTGCCGTCGATGAGACGAAGGGGAAGAATGGGACTGATGTGAGTAAGGCGAAGAGCGGGAGTCGAGTGATCCCATTGCCCGAGGCTCTGCGCAACAAGAACGTCCTCATCGAAATCGTTGCCGTTGGGCAGACGAAGACGCAGGCGTACTACTCGCACTCGTTGGCCATTCAGGTCATCGAGAACTACGGTCAGGTGAAGGTCACGCACCTGACGACCGCCAAACCGGTGGCCAAAGCCTACGTGAAGGTCTACGCCCAGATGGCCGATGGCCAGGTGAAGTTCTACAAGGACGGCTACACCGACCTGCGCGGCCGCTTCGACTATGCCTCGCTCAACACGAACGATTTGGATGTCGCCACCAAGTTCTCGGTCCTGATCATGAGCGATGAACACGGTGCGTTGGTACGGGAGGCGGCTCCACCGAAGAGGTGAGAATCCATTCTTGGTGAGCCGGGTGGCGTCAGCCCCCGGACTCTTTGCGACAGAAGTCCGAGGGCTGACGCCACCCGGCTCACCAAGACTTCCACGAACCGTTCGATTCGTCGAGCGGCTAGTTCTGCTTTGTGGTCTTGTCCGCGAACCGGATAGGATCGGTTCAGTGCCTCGCGCGCTGAATCCGCACGGTTCGTTTCCCGCCTCTTGATCGAGACCACCACGCATGTCATCGCAACCGCAGACGATCGTGAACTTCGGTCGGAACGTTTCCTTTCAGCCGCAGGTGATTGTCTCACCGCGTTCCGAGGATGAATTGCTTCAGGCGATGAAGCAGCACGCGGGACGACGCATTCGGGCGATGGGTCGGCTGCATGCGTGGAGCGAAGCGGCACGGAGTGATGACGTGCTGCTCGATCTGCGGCATTTGAACTCCGTCCAAACGGAACAACGTGATGGCCGCGTGTGGGCCACGATCGGAGCGGGCTGCCAGATGAAGCGGGTTCTCGCCGAGTTGGAGCGACAGGCGGGAGCGACCACGCCGTCGATCGGCCTCATCACCGAGCAGGCCATCGCGGGGGCGATCTCGACCGGCACGCACGGATCGGGGAAGAACAGCCTCTCGCACTACATCGACGAGGTCCGGGTCGCGACCTACGACGCGGTGACCGGCGAACCGGTGATCCGCACGATTACGGACGGCCCTGAGTTGCGGGCCGCCCGGTGTTCGTTGGGTTGTCTCGGCGTAATCGTCTCCGTCGGCGTGTGGGCTCGTCCGCAGTACCGTGTGGAGGAACACTTTCGCCGACACACGACGCTCGACAGCGTTCTGGCTGTGGAGTGTGAGCATCCGCTCCAGCAGTTTTACCTCATCCCGTGGTCGTGGGATTTCTATGGTCAGCATCGGCGCGAGGTGACTCAGGCGCGCAGTTGGCTTGCTCCGCTCTACCGACTTTACTTTTTTCTGACGTTCGACCTCGGTCTGCACTTCGTCCTGTTGTTCCTGTCGCGGTGGGTGAAATCACGGCGTGGTGTGAAGTTCTTTTACCGCTGGCTCATGCCGTGGACAGTCATTCGCGGCTGGAAGGTGATCGACAAATCGAGCGACATGCTCATCATGGAACACGAGTTGTTCGTTCACATCGAACTCGAAGTCTTCGTCAAGCGTTCACGGTTGCCCGACGCGATCCCGTTTGTCGAGGAACTGCTGCGACACTTTGACGGCGAGCCAAATGCGCTGTCGCCCGCCACTCAAACATCCCTGCAAGATGTCGGCCTGCTGGAACCGTTGGCCGAGCGCGTCGGAACCTACACGCACCATTACCCGATCTGCATCCGGCGCGTTCTGCCCGACGACACGCTGATGTCGATGGCCAGCAGTGACGACGAGGACTACTACGCGATCAGCATCGTCAGTTGCGCACGGCCTTCAGAGCGCGAGGGCTTTTTCCGGTTCTCTGAACACTTGGCGCGCACCACTGCAGCACTGTTTCAGGCACGGCCGCATTGGGGCAAGTACTGTCCGATCAACCCGGAAACGGTGATGGCTCTGTACCCGCACCTGACCGAATTCCGAAACGCCTGCTCCAGCATCGACCCAACCGGCCGATTCCGCAACGAGTGGGCGGAACGGTTGATCTCGTCGCGCTCACGAAAGGGGGGCCGCGACGCTGGCCCGAGATGCTGACGACCGCTGTTGAGGTCGGGCCAGACAGTGGGCCGTTCGCGGTCGATATCTTGTCGCCTCCGGTCCACAACCCGTGGCTGGCGCAGACGCGACTCACCGGTTTCGACTTCTTCGACGACGGTGATCGCGCGGCGGTCTGTTCATGGGACGGCGATGTGTGGCTCGCCAGCGGGCTTCGTAGGATGGGCACTCCTGCTCGTCCAGCTTTGAACAAGGATGACAAAGACAAAGGCAATGTGACTCAACCCGGCGGGTTCTATCGCATTCGCGCGACGGGCCGTCCGGTTCATGCGCCCATTGGCTTGAAGGCAACAAAGAGCGGCCTGACGATCACGTTCTCCGAACAGCTCGATCCCGCCTCAGGCTCCGATGTCTCGAAGTACGTGGTTCAAACGTGGGCGCTGAAACGAACGGCCAACTACGGTTCAAAGCACTTCGATGAGCAGACGCTGAAAGTGGCGCAGGCCACGCTGTCCGCCGATCGCAAGACCGTGTTCCTCGAACTGCCCGACATCCAACCGACGTGGTGCATGTCGATCGAATACAAGTTGACCGGCTCAAACGGCGAACTCGTCAATGGACTGATTCACAATACGATTCACTCGCTGAGTGAGTGATTCCAAAGCCCTATCGCATTCCCGTCCTTCCGACGCGGCACGAATGTGACGCGAGAAAAGAACCCGCCATGCAGACCGCCACGATCTCGACCAACGATGCGTCAGCCGCTCCCTTGGCCGAATTCCAATCGGTGACGAAGTGGTATGGCGGGGTCATCGGCGTGAACGATGTCAGCCTGACGTTGCAGCCGGGGATCACCGGGTTACTCGGGCCGAACGGAGCGGGGAAATCGACATTTCTCAAGTTGCTCACCGGTCAACTGCGGCCGAGTTTGGGTGAGGTCCGCGTGCGCGGTCATGCGGCGCGATCGTCCCGCGCGCGGCAGCACATCGGCTACTGCCCCGATGCCGATGCCTTTTACGAAGAGATGTCGGGGCGACGCTTCGTCCACACAATGGCCCGTCTGCACGGGATGCTTCCACGACTGGCACGCGAACGAACCGAAGCGGTCTTGAATGAGGTCGGGATGTCGGACCGCGCCGATCGGACGTTGCGTGGTTGCTCGAAGGGGATGCGACAGCGAATCAAGCTGGCTCAGGCTCTCGTGCATCAGCCCGCCGTGTTGATCGTGGATGAGCCGCTCAACGGAATTGATCCGGTCGGGCGGCGTGAGCTGATGGAGTTGTTTCGACGCTGTGCCGATCGCGGTCAGGCGGTGCTGGTGTCGAGCCATATCTTGGAAGAGATGGACGAACTGGCCGACCGCATTGTTTTCATGGGACGTGGGCGAGTCCTCGCCGAGGGAACGTTGCTCGATATTCGAGCCATGTTTGCCGAGCAGCCACTGAAGATTCGCGTCGCCTGTCGTCAGCAACGCGATCTCGCCGCACGGCTAATTCAATGGGACCATGTGTTGAAGATCGAGCTATCCGGCGACGACGAGCTGTGGCTCCAAGTCGCTCGCCCCGACGACTTCTTCCGGCGGTTCGGTGATCTCGTCGTGGAACTGGCGCTCGATGTCTCACGCTTGGAAACGACCGACGCGACCACGGAAGCCACGTTCCAATACGTGATGTCCGCCGCCGCCCGGTTCTAAGCGGCGCGATGCAGTGGCGGAGTGAGCTTCGCCATCCCTGATGGAATTGCTCCACGACGCTTGGGACCGGCGCATCAACAACTGGCGGTATCAATCTGATGATCGAGGTGAGCCGGGTGCCGTAAGGCCCCGGACTTTTCAGCGAAGAATCCGGGGCCTCACGGCACCCGGCTCACCAAACCCCAACAGTGATTGATGTGCCAACCCTTGGCGGCGTCGGGCAAGTTGGGCATCATCCCGCCGCGTTGAATTTGATCAGCCGGCGTTCGCTCTGATGCGACCCCTTCGCTTCGATCCTTCCAACTACTTCGATTCGTTCCGCCCCCTTCTGCCTTCGCGAGACCTCGCCGTGCATCGAACAGTCCTACTTTTCCTGAGTCTGCTCGCCGTTGTGGTGGCCTTCGTTTCTGAGTGTGAAGCCATCGCAGCAGAGCGACCTCCGAACATCATCCACATCGTGGGCGACGACATCGGTTGGGACGATCTCAGTTGCTTCGGGGCGAAGGACATCAAGACGCCGCATCTCGACCGGCTGGCTGCGAGCGGACGCAAGTTCACGTCGTTCTACTCCCCCGCGCCGTACTGCACGGCGTCGCGTGCGGCGATGATGACCGGGTGTTATGCCGACCGAATCGGGATTCCTCCGGTGCTGTTCCCGTACTCGAAGATCGGCATCCATGCGAATGAAGTGACGATTGCCGAATTGCTGAAGGGATGCGGTTACGCGACGGCCTGCGTCGGCAAGTGGCATCTCGGACATCAGCCGGAGTTCCTGCCGGTGCGTCACGGCTTCGACCGCTTCTTGGGCATCCCGTATCCGAACGATCATGAGCCGGAACGATTCGGATGGTCGAAGGCGGGAGGCCGCGAAGGCTGGATCGCGCCGCCGCTGCCACTCTTTTCAAACGACACCATCATCGAAGAGCCTGCCGACTTGGAGAACCTTCCCACGCGGTTCACTCAAGAGTGCGTGAAGTTCATCCGCCAGCATCACGACCAGCCGTTCTTCCTCCATTTCTCGAACATCGAAACGCACACGCCGTGGTTCACGCCGGGTCGATTCGTGGGGACATCGCAAGCCGGGGCCTATGGCGATGCCGTGCAGTGTCTCGATTGGTCCGTCGGTCAGATCGTCGCCACGTTGATCGACTTGAACCTGCTCGACCAGACGCTGATCGTCTTTCACGCCGACAACGGCTACCTGCCGCCGGGAAGCAACAACAGCGACTTGCCCAACGTCTACGGCAAGTACGCGACCGTCGATGCCTCGCGGAAGCACGTCCTGCGCGGCGGCAAGGGGACGTTGTTTGAAGGTGGGCCGCGTGTGAGCTGCATTGCTCATTGGTCCGGGAAGGTTCCCGCCGGAACGACGTGCGACGAAGTCACTGCGAGCTTCGACTTGTTCACGACGTTCGCCAAACTCGCGGGGGCTGACGTGCCACAGGATCGCGTGATTGACGGGCGAGACATCGCGCCGCTGCTGTTCGCTCACGACGGAGCCAAGTCACCTCACGAGGTGTTCTATTACTATCACGGCGGAGCGTTGGGGGGCGTGCGAGTTAGGGCATGGAAGCTGATGTTTCCAGGCGTCGCGCGCGGAGGCAATGCGAACGCGAACAAGAACGCGCCGCCGTCGCCCGAACTGTTTGACTTGAATCGCGACATCGGCGAGACCACCGATGTCGCCGCCGATCACCCCGAGATCGTCGCGCAATTGAAGCAACTGGCTGAGAAAGCTCGCGACGACATCGGCGACACACGGCTGCAACGCAAGGGAAAGAACACGCGTCCCGTCGGACAACTCACCGACACCACGCCCGCCAAACGCGCGTGGAGCGAGGCCGTTCCTCCACGCAAACAATGAAGCCGTCCAAGGCTGACGGACTCGCTTAGTTTTTTCGGCGAGCCTTCTTAGAATCCCTCCTCAGACAACTTCCTCGCGTCATTCTGAACGCATTGCTGCACTCGCCCCTTCACCGTTCGCCGAGGTTTCATGACAGCCTATCGACCGCTTCCCGCTCCCCTCGACCGACCGATTCGCCTAGCGGTCTTGATCTCCGGCGGAGGAACCACGCTGACGAACATCGTCGCGAAAATCACGGCGGGAACATTGCCTGCCGTCATCCCGCTCGTCATCGCCAGCCGTCCCGATTGCGGTGGCATCGCCCGCGCTACGGCGGCGGGGTTGAGGTGTGAGGTCATCGAGCGGAAGTCGTTCGCCAGCGTGACCGAGTTCAGTGACGCGATCTTCTCGCGGTGTCGTACCGAATCCGTCGATCTGGTCGTCTGCGGCGGCTTCCTCGCGCTGCTGACGATCCCGGCCGATTTCTCCGGCCGCGTCATCAACATTCACCCCTCGCTCATTCCGGCCTTCAGTGGGAAGGGCTTTCACGGACACCACATTCACGAAGCGGTCTTGGCTCGCGGGGCGAAGGTCAGCGGTTGTACGGTCCATTTCGTCGATGACGAATACGATCACGGGCCGATCATCGCGCAACGAGTCGTGCCGGTCGCGGAGAACGACACCGCCGACCAACTCGCCGCCCGCGTCTTCGCAGCCGAATGCGAAGCCCTTCCCGCCGCCATCCGCCTCTTCGCCTCCGGCCGCTTGGAAATCGAAGACGGGCGAGTGCGTAACGTCCGTACTTAGGCGAGCGGCAACTGTAATTCGACCCGTCCTACATCGGGTAAGCCAAGACTTGCCGCGCGCCTCAAAGAGACCCAGCGGTGATTCGCGAGATTGCTGCTGCCGCTTGGGCAGTGCCAAATAATGCTCAACGGCCACATCAACGCGACCATTCTTACTGGCCGCTTCCCCAGCAATCGCCAGTGCAGCCATTCGATCCGAACTGTTGGCCAGAATCTCAACGGCCAATTGCTCGGCACATTGATAATGTCACCACGCGCTCAGGCTGCTTTGGCCTCTGATAGCAACGGCTTCCGTCTGACGGCACCGATGAGCGGAGCGCCCAGATACGTGGCCTTTCCAAGGACCTTCTCGCAGGGAATCATCAGTCATGGAACGCGGGAGCTACGTCGGTCTGGCGCTCCGAACACCTGAAGAGACTCGGCCATCACGCCTTCAAGACTTCGATGATCCGTTGCAGGTTGTTCTCGACGACGATGGGACTGTTGGCGTAGGCCGCCGTTTCGACGCCGCGTGTGCCGAGCTTCGCTTCAAACAGAGCTTTGTCACCTGAGTGATAGGCGACGGTGACATCGGGGTCTTTGAGTTGGTGGCCGGTAAGGATGCAGACCACGCGATCGCTCGGTGCGATGACTCCTTCCGCGCGAAGCTTCTTCGCACCGGCGACGCTGGCAGCGCTGGCCGGTTCGCAGCCGAAGCCTCCCGCGCCGACTTGGGCCTTCGCGTCGAGAATCTCCTGATCGGTGACATCGCGGACAACGCCATCGCACAGCTCGATGGCGCGCAGGCACTTCTTCAAGTTGACCGGTCGATTGATTTCGATGGCACTCGCGAGCGTCGAAGCCTTACGACGGTCGCGGTCCATTTCACTGAAGAACGTGTCGATGATGTCGTCGTCGGGCTGGCCAGCGTTCCAAGCGACGCCGCGTTCTTCAACCAGTTGATAGAGCGTATTGGCTCCCGCCGCATTGATGACGGCCAGGCGCGGGATGCGGTCGATCAAGCCGAGTCGCATCAGTTCGCCAAACGCCTTTCCGAACGCGGACGAGTTCCCGAGGTTGCCGCCCGGCACGACGATCCAATCAGGGACTTGCCAGTTCAGCCCTTCGAGGACGCGATACATGATCGACTTCTGGCCTTCGAGTCGGAACGGGTTGACGCTGTTGCAGAGATAGATGCCTCGTTCGCCGGAGACTTCGCGCACACGATCCAACGCGTCGTCGAAGTCGCCCAGCACCTGCAACGTTTGAGCGTTGTAGTCGAGCGCCTGCGAGAGCTTGCCATACGCGATCTTGCCGCTGCCGACGAAGACGACGACGCGGAAGAGTTGCGTCGTGCTGGCATAGATCGCGAGCGAGGCACTCGTGTTGCCGGTCGAGGCGCACGCGGCCATCTTCGCACCGACCATGCGGGCGTGAGTCGAGGCGGCGGTCATGCCGTTGTCTTTGAAGCTGCCGGATGGATTGAGACCCTCGTATTGAAGGTACAGCCCGCCGGTGTTGGCGGCGGTATTCATGCCGACGTAACGGCCGACCGCTTCGCTCCGTTGGAGGATTGTCTGGCCTTCGCCAATCGTGACGATGTCTTCATCGCGGGCGAATGGCAGCAGGTCGCGGAACCGCCAGACGCCGCTGACATCGAGCGGGTTGCGACGGTTCGCCCAGCGGGCCTCGAAGTCTCGCAGCGACTTCGGCACGGGGAGCTTGTCCCAGTCGTATTCGATGTCGAGCAAGTTCCCGCAATCGGGGCAGGAAGTGAGAACATCGGCCACGTCGAAGGTGGCTCCGCAAAGCGGGCTGATGCAGTGTTGGAAGGCGTGCATGGTGGAGTGGTTGAAGGGCTAAGGTGGAGGGTTGAAGGTGGAGTAGAAGAACAAGAGAGACAAAGGCTCCGTCGATGAGGGCTTCGCGAATCGAAGATTGATTTCTCTTTCGGACCATCAACCTTCGACCCTCAACCCTTCATCAGCCCCTTTCATCGAGAGACTCGAATTCGCGGCTGGGTGATCCGGCGTAGGTGCCTCGCGGGCGGATTGGTTGCGGAGATTGATGTTGCTCAATGTAGTGTGCCGCCCAACCGACCATACGACTGATGACGAACAGCGGTACGAAGAGATCGGCATCGAGGTCGAGATAATGCAGGAGTCTCGCGGCGGGCCAATCGAGGCTCGGCAAGATTTGCTGTTCGTCCCAGACTGCACTCTCAATAGCGGCGGCGACATCTTCCAAATTCTGTCGCCCGGTTTCGTCAGCCAACTCACGGCAGTACGAGGCCAGCAGTTCGGCGCGCGGGTCACTGGTTCGATAGACGCGATGCCAGAAACCGGGGAGTCGTTCGTACTGTCTCAGCACGGCTTGCACGATCGCGGGGGCCGCTTCCGGCGTGCCGACCGCTGCGAGGATGTCGATGATTTGTCGGCCTGGTCCGCCGTGCCAGACACCTTTGATCGCACAGAGCGCCGCGATGATCGCCGAGTGAAAGTCTGACCGAGTGGAAGCGACGATGCGTGCGACGAATGTGGACGGAGCGAACTCGTGTTCGGCCGAGAGAATCAAGAACGCATTGCAGGCTCGCTCGGCGACCGGCGTTGGTTCGCGACCGGTCAGCAACCAGAGCAAGTTGCCCGCGTAAGAGAGATCGTCGCGCGACTCTAACAACGACTGTCCGCGCGACAGGCGACTGCGGGCGGAGATCACGAGCGGCAACTGAGCGAGCAATCGTTGGAGGGCATCCCACGCGGCCGTCGGTGGCGATTCGTCATCGGTTGCGTCGGAAAGAGCGATCAGATTGACGCCCGTTCGCAGCACGTCGATCGCGGGGACGTTGAGCGGGATGCGTTCGATCCAAGCGAGCAGATCGGCTTCGAGAAGGGAGGCTTCGGAGAGGATCGCCTGCATGTCGGCGAGTTGCTCATGCGTCGGCAGGTCGCCATGAATGATGAGGGCTGCGACCTCCAAGAAATTCGATTGATCGACCAGTTCTTCGATGGAGTAACCCCGATAACGCAGGCCCCCTTCGAGAGACGCGATCGCGGTTGCTTGAGCGGGCTGCATGGTCGGAGTGGGCAGCGGCAGAGACGAGAGGGTCATGCGTGGTTCCACCGAACGACGGGAAAAAGCGACTGAGTTAGGACGTTCGAGGCGAGGCGAAATGGACATGCCCGAACGGCGGGGCATTCTAGCGGCAGGGAGTGAGCCAAGGGAAACCTGTACTCGCGTTGGCGGGACTCAATGTCAGCGTCCGTCTGCTGGGACACCGCCGCCAGCGTCGGATGAATGGCGGCGGAGAGGCAAGCCTTGCCGGGCATTCCGGTCGTGCTACCACATCACGCCGAGTGATCGCTGCGGCTGTCAGGCGGAGCGAACGCGGGCTGGCGGTCGGAGAAACCTCGCGACACAATGCGATCCGACTGGTCGAACATGCTTCTGAAATCTCATGGTCGTTTGACCGCGTGACTCGGAATGACAACTCAACCCCAGAATTTCTCATCGCATCGAGGATCATCAGATGTCGCGGCTGCTGGTGGTGGAACGCGACGCCGCACGGCGTGATGCGTTGGTTGACGCACTCACGCAGGGCGGCTTTCGCGCGAAGGGGATTGCTCACTCCGAGGTCGTCGGTGAACTTGCGGCGCACACGATTGAGTTGGTGGTGGTCGGTGATGGCGATTTGAGAATCCTCGATGACCTGCCACGTCACGGCGAGACGCTCGCGGTTCCCGTGCTGACGCTGGTTGATCTCGGCAACGAGTCGGGCGTCCTCGCGAGTCTTTCGGCGGGTGTGCGCGGCTTCTTGTCACGCAATCGTTCGCCGGAGGAGATTTTGGAGAAAGTGAAGTCGTTGGTTCAGCAGGTCGATCTGAATGACTCGGACCCGCACCAAGTGACGATCGCGGATGACGGAACGCTGACGGAGCGAACGTATCGTTCCTCGGACTTGGTCGCAGCTCTGGAAGCGGCGAGCGAAGAGATTCGAAATTTGCAGTCTCAGTACGACGACGAACAGTCGCAGCGGCGCAAGGTCGAGCAAGCGTTGATGGAGTCCGAGGCGTTCTTTCAGTCGCTCGTCGAAACACTGCCGATGGCGATGTTTCGGAAGGACTTGCAGGGGCGAATCTCATTTGCGAATCGGCTCCTCTGCGAAGCCTTTCGCCGCCCCTTGGAAGAGGTGCTCAATCGCACCGATTACGACTTCTTTCCGCGTGACTTGGCCGAGAAATATCGCGCCGACGATCGGCGCGTGGTCGAGTCGCGCGAGAACTTTGAAACGACCGAAGAGTTTGAAGCCGCGAACGGTGAGCGACGGTTCACGCACGTCGTGAAGACGCCCGTGTTCGATGCGGTCGGCAATCCGGTTGGCGTGCAGGGCATGTTTTCGGACGTGACCGAAAAGGAGCGGGCCGAGATCGAGTTGCATCAGACACGGGCACGGCTGCAAGCGGTGCTGAATGCGGCCACGCAAATGTCCGTGATTGCCACCGACATGAATGGTCTCATCGATGTCTTCAACACCGGCGCGGAGCGGATGCTGGGGTATACGGCTGACGAAATGATCGGCCAGCAAACGCCCGCCATCATTCACTTGGAGAACGAGGTTCGGAAACGCAGCGAAGAGATGTCGCTCGAACTCGGCCGTCCGGTACAAGGCATTGATGTCTTTTTCGAAAACGCACGTCAGGGAAAGCACGACGAACGGGAATGGACCTACGTTCGCAAGGACGGCAGTCACCTTACGGTGAATCTGGTCGTGACCGCTCGACGCGATCGCGATCAACAGATCGAAGGCTTTCTGGGGATCGCAACCGACATCACCTCACGCAAGAAGGCGGAAGAAGCGCTGCGTCGCGCGAAAGAGGAAGCGGAGGCGGCCAGTCGCGCGAAGAGTGACTTCCTCGCCAACATGAGTCACGAGATTCGGACGCCTTTGAACGCCGTCATCGGCATGACCGAGTTGGTTTGCGATACGGAACTGACACCGACGCAGCGCGAGTACCTCGGGATGGTGCAAGAATCCGGCGAGTCACTGCTGGCAGTCATCAACGACATTCTGGACTTCTCGAAGATCGAAGCGGGCAAGCTGAGTCTCGAAGAAATCCCGTTCAACGTGCGCGAAGTTCTGGGCGACACGATGAAGTCGCTCGCGCTGCGTGCTCATCGGAAGCGACTCGAACTGGCCTGTCACGTCGCTCCGGATGTTCCGTTTGCGATTTCCGGCGATCCGCACCGACTGCGGCAGATCGTCATCAATCTCGTGGGGAACGCGATCAAGTTCACCGAGGTCGGCGAAGTGGTCCTTGACGTGGCGATGCAACAACAGATCAACGGCAGCCTCGAACTGCACTTTCGCGTGCAAGACACCGGAATCGGCATCCCGCAGAACAAGCTCGACACGATTTTTGAAGCCTTCGAGCAGGCCGACACAACCACCACGCGACGTTACGGCGGAACGGGACTGGGACTGGCGATCGCGTCGAGTCTCGTCGAGTTGATGGAGGGGAACATTTGGGTCGAGAGTGATGTCGGACTCGGCAGCGTGTTCCACTTCACCGCGTGGTATCGGCGAGCCAGTGCCGAGAGTGTCGCGACGGCCACGTCGATTCATCCGCCGATGCTTGGTGGGCTGCGTGTCCTGATCGTCGATGACAACAGCACGAATCGCCGCATTCTGACCGAGATGCTGACCAACTGGGCGATGCACCCGTTGGCGGTCTCCGGCGTGGCCGATGCGCTGGATGAACTCGAACGGATGTCGCGTGCGGGGACTCCATACGCACTGATCCTGACCGACTCGAACATGCCCGTGCAGGATGGCTTCGAGCTGGCTGAACGCATTCAATCCCATCGCGAATTGTGTGGTTCGATGATCATGATGCTCACCTCGGCCGATCGGTCGGAGGATTTGGCCAAGTGTGCGCAACTCGGCATCGCCGCGTATCTCATCAAGCCGATCAAGCAGTCGGAGTTGCTCGACGCGATCGTGCTGGCGGTGGGAGCCGATGCTCACGCGAGCGCAATGCCGGCCAAAACCACCACGCCGAAAAAGCAGGCTTCGCGACCGCGATCGATCCTGTTGGCCGAAGATAGCCTCATTAACCAGAAGCTGGCGATCGGCCTGTTGGAGCGTTGGGGGCACACTGTCACAGTGGCCAACAACGGTGTCGAAGCGGTCAAGCTGTCGGGCGAAAAGGAGTTCGATCTGATCCTGATGGACGTGCAGATGCCGGAGTTGGATGGTCTCGACGCGACGTTGGCCATTCGCGCCCGCGAACGCGACTCGGGCCTGCATCTGCCGATCGTGGCGATGACCGCCCACGCCATGAAAGGGGATCGCGAACGATGTCTCGAAGTGGGGATGGACGGCTATGTCGTGAAGCCGATTCGGGCCGAGCAGTTGTTTCGGCAGATCGAAGAGATTTCGGGAGCGACCGCGATGGCAGGGCCAGAGACGGGAGACATCACCGAAAATGGAGCGGCAGCGGGAGCGAGTCTCGTCGATTGGGAGGTCGCTCATCAGGCGGTCAATGGCGACCAGAAGCTGCTCGATCAAGTGATCGGCGCGTTCTTGGACGAGGGACCACAACTGTTGAAAACGATGCAGGCGTCTGCGGCGGCGGGAGAATGGAAGCGGTTCCAACGCGCGGCTCATACGCTGAAGAGTGCGCTGCGCACGTTCGGTGTCGCGTCGGCCGATCCCGTTGAGGAACTGGAACTGACGGCGAAATCTGGCAACTCCGCGATCACGCCCGAAGTGGTGGCACAGATCGTCGAAATCGTGCGTCCTGCGTTGGACGAGATGCAGCGCCGCTTGAACTCACGCCAATCGGGCGTCACCATCTGAGCCGCCTCCAATTGTCCGCCTACGACTTGAACCGACTTTCTGGTGAAGGACTGCAACATGCCTACCGTTTTGATCGTGGACGACTCTTCCACGGATCGGCTTCGCGCTGGCGGTCTGTTGAATCAGATCGACGAACTGAACATCGAGTATGCCGTCGATGGCAGCGACGCGCTCGACAAGATTGAATTGCATATTCCGGACATGGTCATCACCGACTTGGACATGCCGGAACTGAACGGCCTCGAACTGGTCGCCGTGATGCGCAAGACATACCCCGTCGTCCCGGTCGTCCTGATGACCTCACGCGGGAGCGAAGACATCGCGGTTCAAGCGTTGAAGGCTGGCGCGTCCAGCTACGTTCCCAAGCGAATGCTCAGCTTTCAGCTCGCCGATACCGTGAGGCAAGTGTTCTCCGTGGCACGAGAAGATCGCGGCCGGATTCGTCTGATGCGTCGGATCACCGGACAACAGGTTCATTTCGCGATTGAGAACGATCACGAATTGATCGCGTCGCTCGTCCATTACCTCCAAGAGTGTTCGGCGATCGTCGGTGTCTGCGACGAGGGTGATCGAGTCCGCACGGGGGTCGCGCTGCAAGAAGCACTCACCAATGCCAGTTTTCATGGAAACCTCGAAGTGAGTTCTTCGCTGCGTGAGATCGATCACCGGGCCTACTACGACTTGGCACGCGAGCGAACGGTGTTGGCTCCCTATTCTCAACGCCTGATCCGCGTCTCGGCACGCTTCTCGCCAGAGGAAGCGGAGTTTTGCATTCGCGATGAGGGACCGGGCTTTGACCGCAGCTCGCTCCCCGATCCGACCGATCCCGCCAACTTGGAACGCCCCTGCGGTCGAGGCCTGCTGCTGATGCAGACCTTCATGGATGAGGTGAAGTACAACGCCGTGGGTAATGAAGTCACGATGGTGAAACGTCGTAAGTCGCCCGCGATCGAACGAGTTCAAGGAATCGCCCGATGAAACAACCCAAGCTCTTCCAAACGACCACGGCGGGGCCGGTCCTCATCGTCGAGTTGCTCGGCGTGGTGAGCAGTCTGGCCGATAACGCCGTCTTGCAGGAACTCGAAGAGGTCCGCACGGAACTGCGCGAGGGAGGTCGCACCGCGCTGGTGATTGATCTCGCCGCCTCGGCCTACTTCGGGTCGAGTATGTTGGAAGCCATCCGCATTCTCTGGAACGACCTGTCGGTCGTGGGCGGTCGTATTGCACTCTGCAACGCCTCGGAAGTCGGTCGCGAAGTGCTGGAGATTGCCAAATTCGACAAGGTCTGGCCGCTCGTCAATTCTCGCAGCGAAGCCATTCAACTCGTCACCGCCTGATCGCATGTCAGGCCAGTTTGAAGTTTCCGACAAATGTCGAAACGAGGTGAGCCGGGTGCCGTGAGGCCCCGGGTTCTTGGTGTGTCTCAAGAGTCCGGGGCCTCACCGCACCCGGCTCACAAGGCGAGCGGCAAGAAAAGATTTACCCGTAGGATGGACGCCTCGTCCGTCCGAGTCGCCGCTGGTAGTGACGGACGGACGGACGAGGCGTCCATCCTACGACTGGGTATGCCAACACCTGCCGCTCGCCCAAGAACTTCTGTCGGAAACATCTCATTTGCAATCCGCCCGTCGGTTGCCGCAGCTCCCCGCATCACTCCCAAGGAAACCGCATGTCATTGATCGGTCGCTGTCTGTTGTTGGCCTGCGTGTTTGTCCCGCCGTTGCTTCAGGCTGCAGAGCCTGCGCCGCGTGATCTCTTGAAGCAGTCGCGTCGGATCGTGTTCTTGGGAGACAGCATCACGTTCGCGGGGCGGTACGTGGCGTGTGTCGATGCGTGGATCGAGTCGCAACGATTCGAGAACAAGCCGCTGGTCATCGGTGCCGGGTTGCCGAGTGAAACAGTGTCGGGCTTGAGCGAAGACGGACATGCGGGCGGAGCCTTTCCGCGTCCCGATCTGGCCGAGCGATTGGATCGGGTTCTCGCGCTGACCAAGCCCGACTTGGTCATTGCGTGTTACGGAATGAACTGCGGGATTTATCTCCCCTTCGACGCAGGCCGCTTCGAGAAGTACCAACAAGGGATTACGAACTTGAAGGCGCACGTGGAGCAGGCAGGAGCCAAACTCATCGTCGTCACCCCTCCGTTTTATGACGACCTGCGGGCACCGAAAGGGTTCTCGTACAACGAAGTCCTCGACAAGTACGCCGCGTGGCTGGTCTCGAAACGAGCCGACGGTTGGCTGGTGGCCGATGCCCACTCGGCCATGACGCTCGAAGTCCGCAAGCGACGCGAGACCGATCCCAAGTTCACCTGCCAGCCGGACGGAGTCCATCCGAACGACGAAGGACACTGGCTTGTGGCTCAACAACTCATCCTCTGGTTCGGCGATGAGGCCGCAGCTTCAGCCGCGACGCCCGAAGCAATGCTCGCGTTGAAGCAAGTCCCGGAGACCGCCTTCCCGCTCATCAATCAGCGAGTCTCCGTCCTGCGCGATGCCTATGTCGCCACGGCCGGTCACAAGCGGCCGGGCATCGCCGCCGGATTGCCGCTCGCGGAAGCGGAAGCCAAGGCGAAGGAACTCTCGACGAAGATTGACGCACTGGTCCGCCCGCCGAAGTAGTGGCGGGAGATGGGCCGTGGGCAATAAGCCGTGAGGAATCGGCGGTGAGCCGTGGAATTGCAGGAGCATTCTTAGACTTGCTTCTGATCCGTGCCCAGGCTCTGCCATCTGTGCGATTCCCTCTTGGCTCAGAAAAGATGCCGCACGGATGCAGAGCCGGGGCACGGATCAGCGGCCCTGAGACGGGAGCTTCGTAACGTACTCGTGGTGTCTTGACCTCACGCTCGCCTTCGGCTGGCGGTGGAGGGAGGCGTGCTCAGCGTGACGCGGATTCGCGGGCGGGACGCGGTTGTTCGGCCGTCGCGGCTTTGTCGAGCCACGCCGCGAACTGCGATTCGATCTCGCGTGAACTGCTGGCGGCGAAGAGTTCGCAGAGGGATTCGATGCCGTTGGGATCCGTCACGGCTCGCGAGCGGCACTTGCGATAGAACGGTTCGAGCAACCCGCGCTGTTGGAGGAAGAGACAGAAGTAGCGGGCGTGAGCGTAGTCGGTCGCGGCACGATCGGTTGCGGCAAAGCGGCTGTTGGCGAGATCACTGATCGGACGCAGTGGCTCGCGCTGACTGGCTTCCAGCAGTACATGGCCGCGCCAGTTCCCGAGGCCCACAAATCGCAAGCCGTCGGTCGAAAACTCGCACTCCTCGTGCAGTGAAGCGAGTCCTTCGTCGAACCATTCGGGGAGCGCGGGGAAGTCGGCGTGAGCCAGTGCGTGGGTCAACTCGTGGGCCAGCGTGCCGTCGCCGGTCGCGACGTTCACCACGAGTCGATGTTCAGTGCGCGAGTAGATGCCGGAGTACTCGCTCCGTTCGCGGGCATCGAGCCGCTGGTTGCAATCGCGGTAGCTGGCATCGGAGGAGCAGAGCAGAATCGTGATCGGCCACGTCGGTGCGTGATCGAAGTATTGAATGCGGAGTGCTCGCGCGGTTGGCAGGATCGTGTCGCGATACGTCGCGTCGAGCGAACTCGCCGGGCAATCGCCTCCCAACACAAACGGCTCGTGAACGATGAAGTTCCAATCGGAGGACAACCGCTGGCGGAGACCACTCGCGACCGTGCGGCAAGTGTCGGCGTGAGGCGATGGTTTGGTCGTGCCGTCAGACTGAAAGTGGACTTCACTTCGAGCGAGCGGCGTGGTCCGACGCGACGGACCGGGAGCGGCCACCGCGTAGCACAAGGCCACGAGTGCGAAGGCTCCGAACGTCACAAACTGCCCACGTGTTAGAGTCACGACGGTCGTCTCGCCCAAGAGGCTGGATTCGGATCGAGCAACTTCGATCCAAGAGAACTTAGCTCACGATTGAGCCATCATCCTGAGCCAATTGTCAGCGGCAACACCGAATCCGCTGCATTGTTGGGGCAGGGGCCAATTGTTACGATCCCCTCGCTTTTGGCGGCTTCTTCGGCAGGGATTCCCTGCGTCGTCTGGTCGCGACAACCCCGCAGTCGCTGGCTCCTCCAGCGGCTCAACTCTCTCAGGTTCTCTTGGATGGAATCGACTCTTTACCACCACTTGGGTGCGCATCTGGACACTCAAGACGGTGTTGCCGGGACCAAGTTTTCGGTCTGGGCACCCAACGCGAGCGAGGTCTCGGTCCTGTGCGACAGGAACTCGTGGATGCACGGTCGTCACCCGCTCAACTCCAGCGACAACGGTGTCTGGTGGGGCTTTGTGCCGGGACTCAAAGCGGGCGATGCCTACAAGTTCGCGCTGCGGACTCGCGAGGGACATCTGTTGCAAAAGATTGATCCCTACGCCTTCGCTGCCGAACACCCGCCGAAGAGCGCGTCGATCGTCTGCGATTTGGACGGTCACGCTTGGCGCGATCGAACATGGATGGACCATCGCGAATCGCAGAACTGGTACGAGCAACCGGTCGCGATCTATGAAGTTCATCTCGGCTCGTGGAAGCGACCGCAGGATGGTCGGCAGTTCTTCAACTATCGCGAGTTGGCTCCGCTGCTGATCGACTACGTGAAAGACCTCGGCTACACGCACATCGAGTTAATGCCGATCAACGAGTTCCCGTTCGATGGTTCGTGGGGCTATCAGGCGACGGGCTACTTCGCACCAACCAGCCGCTTCGGATCGCCGCAAGACTTCATGGAGTTCGTCGATCAATTTCATGAGGCGGGGATCGGTGTCATCCTCGATTGGGTGCCCGCTCACTTTCCGACCGATGGTCATTCGCTCGGATCGTTCGACGGGACATGTCTGTACGAACACTCGGACCCGCGCAAAGGTTTTCATCCCGATTGGGGGACGCTGATCTTCAATTACGGTCGCGAGGAAGTGCGCGACTTCCTGCTGTCGAGTGCCCGCTTCTGGCTGGAGGTCTATCACATCGACGGTCTGCGCGTGGATGCGGTCGCGTCGATGCTCTACCTCGACTACTCGCGCAAGCATGGCGAGTGGGTGCCGAACATGTTCGGTGGTCGCGAGAACCTCGAAG
>JAYVOX010000461.1:0-5145 GCA_043757695.1 Schlesneria sp. | reverse complement strand
GCGTGTCTCGTTCTTGCAGCGTGATGGCCGATTCGTTGTAGAGGGCGTGGACCGTCTCCAGGTCGTGCTTCATGTCGGTCATGTGCAGCGGACGGGCGATCAGTTGAGTCCGCTTGGCGTCTCGTTCCTGTTGGTTGATGGTGCTGTTGCTGTAGAGGGCCGCCAGCGTGCGAAGCTGCTTGGCGAGTTCGTCCATCCCGGACGCGGGGGCGGGGGCTTGTGGTTTCTCGACGGCTGGAACGGGCTGTCGTTCCAGAATCGCGCTCTTGCGGCGGTCGAACTCCTCCTGCGTGAGCACGCCTTTGGTTTTGAGTGTGTCGAGTTTCTCCAACTCTTCCAGATAGGTTTGAGCGGCGGCCTGTTGTTCGTTCGCCACCAGACGGGTGTGCAACTTGGCGAGTTCCGCGCGGGTCACTTCCAACTCGGCGCGAGTTCGGCTCGACCTGCACCGCCACAACCACACAGCAACAGAGCCAGCATGACTGGCAGCCAGGCACCAAGACGATTCGGCATGTTGAGTTCTCCTTGGGAGCGGGGTCGATACCTGATTTTTCCTCGCGCAGCAGGCCGACGAAGTGTACCGAGCCACCTCGAACCGGTTCTACCGACCATTCCCACAGGGTGGCGTCGCAACAAACGGAGTATCGCAAAACGGACCCCCCCCGCCGCCCAGCCGGTTCTCTACTCAGGCTGGAACTCACGGCTTACTTCTACGCCGAGCGTGATGATGGTGGTCCAGACGGGGTGTTGCTTGTGCAGGATGTCGGTTGTTGAGACGGCGATCGCGCCGATGATCGCTTGCGTGGCGGGGTCGTGCAGTGGGATGGCGAGCGATGTTTGGCAGTCAAACTTCACCAGCCATGAGGCTGAGCCGGTGAGGCCGGTGTCGCGCGGATCGCGATGAGCCAGAGTCGGGGAGTTCGTGTTGACGGCTCGAACGATGCCGAACTGGTTGTGTGCGAGAGAGACTCGTTCCGTCACTTCGCGAAAGCCGCGATCGGTCTCACGCTGCATGTCGTCCACGGACGCGAAGCCGATCATTTCGAGATGCCCTTCACGCAGTCGCCACAACCCTGCCGCACGCGAGTTTGTTTCGAGTACGAACTGATGCAGCGATTCATCGAGTGGCAGGCCGGTTCGCAGGGCATGGCAGAGTTGTTCGGTGACGGTGGGCATTCGTGGTCCCTGAAGTGGTGAGGACTCGTGATTCGGGTGGAGAAAGTACGAGTGAGATCGGCCGGGTGACTCGACTGTCGCGGGTGTTGGTTGCGGTCACACTTGAGTCGAGCGTTCGCGGACTCACTTCATCCGTGGTCCGGCGTTGTCTTCCGTGCAGTAGCAGTAGGGTGTGTGGAGTCTTCGGAAGACACCATTATTCAACGCGAGGCTGGTGCGTTCCGAAGACTTCACACACCCTACGATTACTCTTTCAATCGACAGGAGTGAATCGCACGGATGGCAGGGCCGGGGCACGGATGAAGACCGGCATCGATGAAGAACGGCGCGGGGACGCCGATCACGTTGACCAAGCGAGAGTGACTTCGTGCGCCTCACGCCACGATCTCTTTGATGACGTGGCCGTGGACATCGGTCAGGCGGCGGTCGATGCCGTTGTGGCGGACGGTCAGTTTGGTGTGGTCGATGCCGAGTTGCTTCAACATCGTGGCGTGGATGTCATAGACCTGCGTGGGTTGGTCGCGATCCAGCGGCTTGTAGCCCCATTCGTCGCTGAGGCCGTGCGTGATCCCGCCCTTGATGCCTCCCCCCGCGAGCCAGTTCGTGAAGACGAACGGGTTGTGATCGCGGCCCTTTCCGCTTTGAGCACACGGCATTCGACCGAATTCGGTGGTCCAGTGAATGATCGTGTCGTCGAGCATCCCGCGCTGCTTGAGGTCTTTGATAAGAGCCGCCGCACCGCGGGCCATGCCGAGCGACAGCGGGCCGTGATCGCGCGCGATGTCTTCGTGCGAGTCCCAGTTGCGTCGCGGAAAGCCGTTGTCGCAGCCTGACCAGATTTGGACGAAGCGGACTCCGCGTTCGAGCAGCCGCCGCGCGATCAGGCACTTCCGCCCGAAGATGTCGGTCTCTTCGAGGTCGTTGATTTCCTTGGGGAACTCGCGACCGGTGGCCAGTCCGTACTGGTCGAGGATGTGCTTCGGCTCGCCCTCAATGTTCAAGGCTTCGGGGGCCGCGAGCTGCATCCGCGCGGCGAGTTCATACGACTTGATCCGCGCATCGAGTCGGCTGTCACCCAGCCGCGTCTCGGCATGACGGCGATTGAGCTTCGTCATGAGTTCGAGTCCCGCCGCATCGCCGTCGCGCGTGACGAGGCCCTTCGTCGCCGGGAACAGGTCTTCAATCGGGTTGGCCGCGCCGGGCCGAATGATCGTCCCCTGATGGCTCGCCGGAAGGAACGCTGAGTCCCAGTTCTTCTGTCCGTTGGAAGGGAAGCCGCGATGATCGGGCAACACCACGAACGTCGGCAGATTGTCGTTCAGACTACCAAGGCCATAGCTAACCCACGCTCCCATGCCGGGAAAGCCCGGCGTTTGAAAGCCGGTGGCCTGAAGCAATGTCGAGGTGCTGTGAACGCCCGTCTTGCCGATCAAATTGTGAATGAAGGCAACCTCATCGACGACCTCACCCAATGGTGCAGTGATCTCGGAGAGATGCTTGCCGCACTGACCGAACTGCTTCCATTCCCAGGGAGCCGCGAACGTCGCCCCGTGCCCGTTCTGAAACAGCTCGACCTTCTCACCGGGATCCCACGGCTGCCCGTTGCGTTTGATGAGTTCCGGCTTGTAGTCGAACAGGTCTACATGCGAAGCGGCTCCCGCCATGAAGAACTGCACGACCCGCGTCGCCTTGGGCGGGAAGTGCATCACGTCCAGCACGCCTCCGCGCGTGGAGACGATGGTCTTCGTCCCGGCCTCCGCGCCGAGAGCGTCCTCTCGTCCCAACATTGAGGCGAGCGCCACGCCGCCCAGTCCGCCGCCAACCTGCCACAACAGATCGCGGCGTGAGAGTGAGTTTCGGTTCATTAGGCAGTCCTTCAAATTCGGCTCTCAGGTCTCAAGTTCAACAGCAGGCAAGATGCTCGCGTGGACGAGGTCCCTCTCTGAACAAGGTCGCCTCAGATCACAGGCCTGGGCCGACGGATTGTCAGTAGCGTGAGTGTTCGACGCAACGATCCTCACATCAATCTGACCGGGTTTGCGGAAGCACCTGTGTTTTGCGGTTACCCTTTCAGACACATCTTTGAAGCGCGAATTCGCCTCGGCTACCTCACCGCACCCAAACGGCTTGATCCATGCCGTTCGACGCTGCATCTCGGGTAGGTCGAGTGGCTATAATCCGACCGCCTCATGGCGCGCGTTGCTGATCTTCGCGTTCGCCGCAATCGTCTCTCAGTGGAATGGAAGAACTTGATGATCGTTTCAGCCCTCCCGTCGCACTGTCATTCGACGGTGATGCAGTGCATTGCGACCCGATTCCGCTGGGTGGCGTTGTGTTCGTTGTTCTTGAATTGGACGGCGTCTTCGCACGGTGAGGACGCTCCCGAGGGGAATAAGACGCCGCTCGGGCAGTTCGTCACGGTCAGCAGTCCGGTGGACGATGCGGTGTTCGCGCGCGTCACCAATGCCGCAATCAAATTGCAGAACCAGTCGGCTCAAGATGGGCGACCGGCGTTCCTCGTGTTGCAGCTCGAACCGGGGACGAGTCAGTTTCATCACGTGCAGGGTCTGGCGAAGTTTCTCACGTCGGCTCAGGTCGCAAACCTGACGACGGTCGCATGGATTCCGCAGACAGTCACTGGTCCCAACGTGATGATCGCGCTCGCGTGCAAACAAATCGTCATGCACCCTGACGCAGAACTTGGCGACATCGGCCGTGGGAAGCCGCTCGATCCCGATGAACAACAGGCGGCGCTGGCCCTCGCACAGAAGCGGCACAATCCGAAACTCAACGCGGCCCTCGTACGCGGCATGATGGACCCGCAGGTGCAGTTGCTGCGTGCCCGGCTGCGCGTGAGCCAAGCGGGGCGAGACGAGCTGGAAACGCGCGTCGTCACCAAGGAAGAATTGGAGACGCTGCGCAAGACCGACATCCGGATCGAGGATGTCGATCAGACTCCCGTGAAAGAGTCGGGCCAACTTGGCACCTTCAAGGGCAGCACCGCGCGCGAACTCGACATCCTCGTGGTACAGACCTCCGAGACGCGGGGGGCTGTGGCGGAGTTCTACGGACTCCAACGCGAGACGCTTCGAGAACAATCCGCTGATAAAGAAACTCGCAAGGTTCGGCTCATCAAGGTCGATGGGATCATCGACCATCTGCAAGAGAGCTTCTTGATGAGGCAGATTGACCGCGCCGTCACCGACGGCGCGCAGGCCATTGTCTTCGAGATCGACTCGCCCGGCGGGTTGCTCATGTCGAGTGTCAATCTCGCGCAGGCGATCACTCGGTTGGAAGACCACCAGATTCGGACGATCGCCTATGTGCCGCGCGAAGCGATCAGCGGCGCGGCGATCATTTCGCTCGGCTGCGACGAAATTTATCTCCATCCTGACGCCAAGATCGGCGACGCGGGACCGATTGAAATGCGGCCGGGTCAGCCGTTTGAACGCGCTCCCGAAAAGATACTCAGCCCACTGCGAGCCTCCCTGAAAGAACTCGCCGAGAAGAAGCATCGCCCCGTCGCGATCTGCGAGGCGATGGCCGATCGATCGCTGATAGTCTTCCAAGTGACGCACCGCGACAACGGGCGAGTCTGGTACATGAGCGAGGCGGAAGTTCACGCCTCTGCTGGCGAATGGGTGATGGGTCCGCCACTGCGCGAGACGAATGGGGAATTGCTCTTCACCGTGAACGGCACTCGCGCGAATGAACTCAAACTCGCCGAAGCTCCGATCAATGATCTGGATGAATTGAAGCTCCGCATCGGCCTGGCAGCCGGTTCGCCGATCAAGGTCATTCAAAAAACGTGGGTCGATGATCTCGTGTTCACGCTGAACAGGCCGGGGATGGTCGTGCTGATGATCGTGCTGGGCGTGGCACTGATTTACCTCGAACTCCAGTTCATGACGGGCATCCTCGGCATCCTTTCGGTCCTCTGCTTCGCGCTGTTCTTCTGGGCACGGTTCC
>JAYVOX010000460.1:0-5160 GCA_043757695.1 Schlesneria sp. | reverse complement strand
CCCCCGAGACGAACGGTTCTTCGAGCCAAGTCGCGCCCACCTCTTTGAGCGTGCGCAGTCGTGCGCGGGCCGCAGCGACGTTGTCGTTCCAAACCGTTCCGGCGTCCATCAAGAGAATGCCCTCCTCCCCCAGCCCCTCGCGCGCGGCGTGAAGTTGTGCCTCATCGGCAGCCACACTGCTCAAGCCAAACGGTCCCCAACCGAACTTCGCCGCGAGGAACCCTTGCGACTGAATCATCCGCGCCTTGAGTAATGTCGCTTCCGGTGTGTCGCCGAACAACACGGAGGCGTAAGGCGTCTTCGCGTGAGACTGCTCGTAGCCGAGCAACTTCCAAACCGGTTCATCCAAGCGACGTCCGAGCAAGTCCCACAGAGCGATGTCGATCCCGGAGAGTGTGTGATCGGCTTGCAACAGGTCGAGGCTGTTGGCACGTACCAAGTTGCCGATCCGCCGAATGTCGTCCACGCTGTCGATCGACTGGCCGAGGACCGAGGCTTGCACCGGCTTGCAGGCACTGTGCGACATCGGGCAAACCAAGCTCGCGATGGAAACGAGCGGAGCCGCCTCGCACTCGCCCCACCCGACATCGCCCCCCGCACAGACTCGCACGAGCAGCGCGTCTTGGCTCCCCAAACAAGAGGTAAATCACCCGACTACGGAATCCGACGGAACCACAATGCCCTGAAGTGCGGCACGACAATGTCGGACTGGCCGTTTCCCTTGATGCTCGAAGTCTGGACCGACCACTGTGCCGACGAAGATCGGGGACCAATGTGTGATCCGTCGATGAAGGTCGGGGTAGAAGCCAATTGTGGGCACCAATTGATCAGACATTTCTTGGGCTACACACCCAGCTGGAAGCAAGCCAAGCTGAATCATTCCGCCGTTGTTGACTTTGAAAGACATCCCGCGCGCAACAAGAGGCGAATCATCATCATTGCGCGGACGCCTGCTGGGGCGTTCCCGTGCGCAAATGCTAGCGGGGCTGCGTAATTCTTTGTTTATTTGCATTCGTGACGGCGTGGCACGGGGAGTGCTTTCTCACTTGCTGTCGCATCCGAGCGAGATGCCTCGATCAACCGTGTCCTACAAGAAACAGGAATCTGCCCATGTCGAACGCTTCCCTGACCAAGACCTCGCGATTCAAGATCGAACGTCTCGAAGACCGAATCGCCCCGAGTGCCTTCTGTTACGTTGAACCAGACTGTGGGGGTGCTCCTCCTAAGGATGACTTCTCGGACGGTGCTCCTCCTAAGGATGGCACTGGGGACTGCAACAACAACGGCGGTAGCCACAAGGGTGGATCGGGTAAGAGTGGTGGCAGCAAGAAGGGTGGATCGGCCAAGTGCAATAGCAAGGGCGGGTCGTCTAAGAGCGGTGGCAGTCACAAGAGCGGTGGCAGCAAGAAGGGTGGATTGAACAAGGCCTGTGCCCCGAAGCCAGTTACTCCTAAGTGCAAAATGTAATCTGTCGAATCTGAGTTTGTGATGCCCGTTACCTGGCCCGGTAGCCTCGCAACACATCGTTCTCATTGTGGCGGAATGAAGACACCCAATTCATTCCGCTCTTTCATTTCTTTGTTCGCAGTTCGTCGCATCTCGACAATCGTTTGTGAACTATGTTTTCAGAAGTCTCAATTGGACTTCCGAGAACGAGAGGCGCAGTGAGGAGAGGCGTCATGCCGACTTTGCAGGAAACTCCGACGGCAACCTGTCCGCATTGTCGTTCGGGACGCGAAACCTATTGGTACATGAAGCATCGCTATCTGTTCGATGTCGATCTGGCTCGCCGCATCGTGCAGGACGGGCGCGATCCGATGGAAGTCGAGGAGGAAAGTGTCCGGCTCAGCGTCGAGGACACCGTTATCTATCCCGAACACGTTCAGCACGTGAACACGATTTACCCCGGCATCATCACGCATCTGTGGTATCCGCTCGATGATGGTGAACTCGTTCACGGCCACCTGCTGATCGATGGCAACCACCGCGCCGCCCGTTGTCTGGAGTTGGGCGTTCCCTTCTTCGCTCACATTCTCACGGAGTCGGAGAGCCGGCAGATCGTGTTGAAAAGCCCCGAGTTCTCGCCCGAGTAGTACTTCGATCTCGCCTCTCACGAATATGACCGCCACCACCTCCGAACTGCCGCGCAGCCGCTCCGACCTGGTGATTCGTTGCACGGGCGAGGGGGAGTACGTCGTCAAGTGTCCGGCGAACGGCACGTACTTCCGGTTGGGAGAGGTCGAGCATTTTCTGCTGTCTCAACTCGACGGCTCACACACGAGCGACGCGGTCTGCGCGGCGTTCGAGCAGCGATTTCAGGAACCACTGAGCCTCGGTGACATCCACGAATTTGTAACCGCCGTCGAACCGATGGGCCTGCTCCATCGCGCGGGTTCACCCAACGATGGCAAAGACCACCAAGCCTCCGCCCGTCCCCAGAACGACGATGACGACGACGCCGAGACGGGACACAACGGCGGCGGCAGCATCCTGTTTTACCGGCGCAGCCTGTTCAATCCCGATCGGATGCTGAACGCGCTGGAACCACAGTTGTGGTTCGTCTGGACAAAGGGCTTCGTCATTCTGTCGGCGCTGGCGATGCTCGCGGCGTTGTTCATTGTTTGGGGCTGCCGCCACGAACTGATCACGACGTTTCCCGATGCCTTTCGTTGGGAAACGGTGGCGCTCGTGTGGCTGACGCTGATCATTGCCACCACGCTCCACGAGTTCGCGCACGGGCTGACCTGCAAGCACTACGGGGGCGAGGTGCGCGAGATCGGCGTACTGTTCGCCTTCTTCACGCCCTGCTTCTACTGCAATGTGACGGATGCATGGCTGATCCCGAAGAAGTCGCATCGGCTGTGGGTCACGCTGGCGGGCGGCTATTGCGATCTCTGTCTGTGGGCGATGGCCGCCTTTGTCTGGCGGCTCACTGTGCAGGACAGCCTCGTCAACTATGTGGCGCTGGTGATCCTGACAATCTGCGGCGGGCGGATGTTCATCAATCTAAACCCGCTGCTCCGCATGGACGGCTACTACCTGCTGAGCGACTGGCTCGAAATTCCCAATCTACGCAAACGCGCGACCGACTACTGGATGGAGCACGTGCGTTGGCTGTTGTGGGGAGCCGATCGACCGCCGCCCGTCGAGCGTGGCCGCGCGATCCTGATCTACGGACTGCTGAGCTGGCTGTTCGCGCTGGTGTTTTTGGACGTGGTGATTCTGGGACTGTTTCAGTTTCTCGGCGGTAAGTTGGGACTGTTGGGTTTCCTGGGCACGCTGTTGCTGTTGACCATCGCGTCGCGGCGTGTGTTTCGAGGTTTCTTTTCGAGTGAGTTTGCAAACATGATTGCCAACCGACCTCAACGAACGGCGACGTGGGTACTCGGCACACTGATCGTGCTGGCGTTGCTGTTTCTGGTTCCGCTGCCGTATGTCGTGAACGGCAACTTCGAGGTCCGGCCGGGGACTCGCACCGAGGTCCATGCGCCGGTCGCGGGATTCCTCAAGCAGGTCCATCGGGAGGAGGGTGACCGCGTCACGCCCGACGAGACGATCGTCGAGCTCGACGTGCCCGACCTCGGCAGCCAATTGAAACGCAAACGCGCCGAGGTTCAGGAAGTCGAGGCGACGCTGCGTCGGTTGCGAACCGGCCCGCGCCCCGAAGAGGTGGCCGAACAGCGGCAGCGCGTGAAACGATCCGAAGGCTGGCGCGATCTCGCCAAACAAGACCTCGACCGATCACAAGCCAGTCTGCAACAAGACTTCATCCGTCTCGAACATCAGATTCTGCAATCGGACACCGAGTTGAAATACGCGTACAACTCGGTGAACCAGGCCGCCAAGCTCTACAAACTCGGTGCGCTTGCGGGCGAGCAGTATCGTTCCGAATACAAGCGTTACGAGTTGTCGGCGTCACAGTTGGCGCAGGCACAGGCGGCGAAGAAGGCGCGCGAGGCGGATGGGGTTCGCGCGGCGGAGGCCGAACTGGCGCGACGTGCGAAAGAACTGGAAGACACGCGCGCCATCCTGTCGTTGCTCGAAGCGGGCAGTCGGCCGGAAGACATCGAAGCCGAAACGGCCAAACGGACGAGACTGCTTGAGGAATTGAAGTTTCTCGAAGAGCAACAAGCCAAGCTACAGGTCCGCTCCTCGACGGCCGGAGTCATCGCCACGCCTCACATGCGAGATCGGATTGGGCAACTAGAGGCGGTCGGTTCGCTGATTTGTGTGGTCGAAGATTCGACGACGATGCGCGTGGAGATTCTCATTCCCGAAGAGGACGTAGCCGGGTTGCAGCCTGGACAGAGCATCGACCTCAAGGCGCGCGCCCTCCCCTTTGACACCTTTGTGGCCAAGGTCGAGCGGATCGCACCCAGTGCGTCGATCTCATCCGACAAGCGGCAAAGTGCCGTCACGGCCTATTGCTTCGTCGCGAACGAGGCTGGCAAGCTGAAGTCGGGCATGACGGGCATGGCCCGCGTCCACCGAGGCTATCGCCCGTTCGGAATCATCCTCGTCCACAAGGCACTGAGTTACCTGCGCACCGAGTTCTGGTGGTAGGACCGGGCCGGATCGCTCCTCGGGAAATCCGAGTAGTTTGACGGGCGCGGCCCGGATCGCGGAGTCTGATCGATACCGGGGTCCTGCATGACGCTGTGCCCGGCCTGCATGAACGGCCGCTGATCCGCCCGTGGCTCTGCGTAGCGTGTGCCGTGCGAGTACGGCCCCGCTGGCGTGAGAGGCTCGGCCTGAGTAGGCGCAACGGGACGGTTCGCGGCCTGTGCCGGTGAACCGTTGTTGGCGAACAGGTCTTCGGCGTGACGCTGCACCGCTTCGCACGGATCATCGGTCAGTTCGATGCCTCGGTTCTCCAACAGGATCCCCTGCGCTTCCTCAACCTTGGCAAGCTGGGTGTTGTAGCGGGCGAGTAACACGCTGGCGTCGGTGGTCGCATCAATGTGCTGCCGCAGCGCGGCCTGATAGTCGTACAAGGCGAGCAGCAGCCAATCCTGACTGCCGCCGGCGGGAGGCGGGTTTGAGAAGCGAATCCGTGCGGAGCGCAACCATTCCTGAGTGTTCCGGACTCGGCGCAAGGCCAGTTCGTACTGAGCGAACGAATTCTCGGTCTCACGAATCAGGTCCATCAGGCGGAAGCTG
>JAYVOX010000459.1:0-19657 GCA_043757695.1 Schlesneria sp. | reverse complement strand
AGGCCCCGGATTCTGAGCGAGATTCAAGACTCCGGGGCCTCACGGCACCCGGCTCACAGGACTTGTGTCGGAAACGTCAAGGAACAGCTTGGCATACGCCACAATCGTCGCCAGTCCCGACGCCGTCTCTCGGAGCGAGCGACAACTGACTCCAAACATCAGCCCTCAGCGCCGCAGAGAGGCTTCCCTTGGCAGGAAGCAATATCCGGCCCATCTGCGTTGAGATGGCCAGCATCCAGTCCCGAGGCAGTGGGACGATCTGACTCACACTGATCGCGATGCCGGCCAACCAGAGCCACTCGCAGCCGGTCCACGTTTATTTTGGCTCGCATGAGAAGAGTTGATGCAGCAGCCAACAGCCCGAGGTAAGCCGGCACGCACCACGAGAATAAGCTGCCCGACCGGCGAAACAGACGGTCACCGCCACGAACGTATTTTACAGACAGACATCTGTGGCGGTGTGTAGCCGCAGTTGCGAAGCGAAGGTACAGAGTCCGCCGAGGCCAAACGAGTTGGACTTACGCCTCGAAAGTCGGGATCGTCTTGTCATGTCGGTCATTGTGGTGTTCATTCATTCCGTCTGGATGGCGACGAATGGAGTCCACGACCTGCGTGAATGCACCGGCCGTGTCGTCCGGTCGCACCGTGACCGGATAATCGGGTCTTGAAGACGCTTGAACACACATGGGACGCGGGCGACGCCCGCGTCAAGATGTTTTCTCCGAGTGGGTCCGATCGTCATTGGGGAATCGCAGCGACAGCAGTAAACATCTTGGCTCCGCAGTGGGCTGACAATTGTGATGGGCTTGGTGTGTCCAAATGCGAACTCTAAAAATTTGATTTACTGCCTTCAGGCGGCTTCGCGTTTGATTCGGCTGTCGGAACTTGAAGGCGATCGGGACTCGTCGGCTTGTTTGACTCCGTCTCGCCTCAGCACCCGGCTGAATGTGAGCAACAGGATTCTGAGGTCAAACAAGAGTGATTGGTGATGGAGGTAATACGCGTCGAGTGCAACCTTCTCCGGTATCTCAAGTTCGTCGCGACCGTTGATCTGCGCCCACCCCGTTAACCCCGGCTGCAAACGATAAACACCTAATGTTGTTCGCTGTCCGATCAGGTCGTCTTGATTGAACAGCGCGGGCCGCGGTCCGACGAAGCTCATGTCGCCGCGCAGGATGTTGTAAAGCTGCGGCAGTTCGTCGAGGCTGGTGACTCGCAGGACGCGTCCCACCGGCGTGATCCACTTTTGCGAATCCGCCAACAGATGGGTGGCGAGTTGTGGCGTATCGGTGCGCATGCTGCGGAACTTCGGCATCAGGAACATGCCGTTGTCCCATCCGACGCGCTTCGACCAATACAGAGCCGGTCCCTTAGAGGTCAGCCTGACCACGATCGCGATGCACAGCATCGGAATCGCGAGGATCACCGTCGCGACCAGAGCCAGCGAGAGATCAAACACACGCTTCATGCCGCACCTTTCATCCAGTCGGCCGTCGCTCGCAAACCCGCGTCCATGTTGTGCGGCGGCTGCCAATCGAGTTGTTTGCGGATCAATCGGCTGTCCACGGCCAGCGATCCGAACAGGCGTTCGATCGAGGCGGACTTGCCGAACACACGTCCCGCTCCGCGCAGCAGACGCACTGGAGTCGGCAACAGCCAGATGCGACGGCCGAATGCTTGGCCCATTCGCACGACGAGTTCCGACAGCGAGACATCCTCGCCATCGCTGATCAAAAAGGTCTGGCCGGCAGCGCGCGGATGAGTGGAACACTCCGCCAGGGCATCGGCCAGATTATCGACAAAAATGAGACTGCGGCGATTCTGGAGGCCGCCGAGCGGCAACGGCAGTCCGCGACGCACGAAGCGAAAGAGGCTCATCAACCGACCGAGATGTCCCGGCCCATAGACCGGCGGCGGACGCAGAATCGTCGTTTCCAAGCCCGTCTCCACGCCGATCCGCCGGACGACCGCTTCCGCATCGAGTTTGCTCTGCCCGTAGGCACCCGCTGGTTCGCAGTCGGATGACTCCGTGAGCCGTTCCGCCGCGAGCGTCCGCATGGCGTGCAGCGAACTGACATAGACGAACCGCTTGACTCGACCAGCGGCCGCGCGGGCCAGAGCCTCCGTCACGCCCACATTGACTCGTTGAAACTCGGCTGCGGGATCAGCGGCCCTTTCTTTGAGGACATGCACGCGAGCCGCCAGATGAATGATGGCATCGACTCGGTCGAGGAGCATTGCATCCCACTTCGTGTCGGGACCGAGTTCCCCCATCGGGATTATTTCGTGCGCGTGAAGGGCCGCGTATTCGGGCTTCGCTTCCCGCACGACTGCCAACACATTGTGCCCCCGATCCGCGAGGGCTTTGCACAAGCGACGTCCGACAAAACCGGTCGCGCCAGTCACCAACATACGTGCCATGATTGCCAAGTCCTTACTTCGACTACGCTGACCGGCGCCAAACAGTTCGATTGATGTAGTCGGTGTAGCTGAGAATGATGCGGACCATCTTTTTCGAGACAGCGCCGCCCTCGTAGTCCTCGACGACTCGCATCACGCGGCGGTGCTCGTCAAATTGCGCTGTGACCAGTTCGACGGCCTGCAACACTCGATCCGGTTCGAGGCCGCTCATCACCAACGTTCCCTCGTCCATCGCCTCGGGCCGTTCGTGCGCCTGCCGGAGATTCACGGCGGGAAAATTCAGTAACGACGATTCCTCGGAGATCGTGCCGCTATCGGACAGCACGCAGAACGCGCGGGTTTGCAGCTTCACATAATCCAGAAACCCGAACGGCTTCGATGCGCGAATCATTCCGGTGCCCGATTCGTCGAGTTCGCGTCCGAGCGAAGCCAGACGTTTTCTGGTTCGCGGGTGGACCGAGACGATGATCGGCAGGTGATAACGATCCACCAAAGCGTCCAGCGACTTGAGCAACGTGGTCAGCATCTCGGGCGCATCGACGTTTTCTTCGCGGTGAGTGCTCAGCACGAAGTAGCCGCGATCCCGCAGACCCAACTCGTTCACGATCTGCGAGGCTTCGATGCCCGGCCGGTAGTGTCCGAGCACCTCCTCCATGCACGAGCCCGATTTGATGATCGTCTCGGGGCGGATGCCTTCCGCGAGCAGATATCGGCGAGCGTGCTCGGTCAACGGCAGGTTGATGTCGCAGATGTGGTCTAGGATTCGGCGATTGATTTCCTCGGGCACACGCTCGTCAAAACAACGATTGCCCGCCTCCATGTGGAATACCGGAATCTTGCGCCGCTTGGCCGAGATAGCCGCGAGGCAAGTGTTGGTATCACCGTAGATCAAGACGGCGTCGGGCTGTTCCTCGGCCATCGCGATGTCGGCCGTGGCAATGATCTTGCCAATGGTCTCGGCGGTCGTTTCCCCGACCGCATTGAGGAACCGGTTCGGAGGACGAATTTGCAACTGGTCAAAGAAGACCTGATTGAGTTCGTAGTCGTAGTTCTGTCCGGAATGTACGAGGACGTGATCGACATGCTTGTCGAGCTCCGCGATGACGCGTGAGAGTTTGATGATCTCGGGCCGCGTGCCGACGATGGTCATGACTTTGAGACGTTTCACTTCAAACTCCAGACATCAATTCTTCCGAGCGGGGGACATCAGTAATGGGGTGCGTGGAGTCTTCGGAACGCACCATTGTGGGAAACGCCATTCTCAATAGGGTGCGTTCCGAAGACTCCACGCACCCTACTTGCTCCTGACCCCGCCGAAGCGCCCGACAGAAGGTCTCCTCCCCGAGTGCCACACAAGTTGCCTACGCCGCTCGCTTCCCGGCGGCCGCTTCAAACAGTTCAATGCCATCGACAATTTCGGCCTGCCCCGGCAGCAAGTTGTGCTGACGCAGCAGATCGATGGTTTCTTCGAGGCCGATCACCGTGTCTTCCGAACTGAACTCTTTCGTCAAGCCTGCCGAGGGTGCATTCGTCTTGGGCTGAAGTTCGGGCAACATGGCGCGGATGGCGAAGAAGTTGCCGCGTCGCACGGTGTGGTGGCATTCCTCCTCCGAGATCATCAGCTCGTGCATCTTTTCTCCGGGACGAATCCCCGTGACCTGAATGGGGATCTTGCGGTTGCCGATTAACGCCTTGGCGACGTTCATCACGGTGGTGGCAGGAGCCGCCGGCACAAACGTTTCGCCCGGTTCGGCGAATTGCAGAGCCGCAAACACGCAGTCGACCGCCTGGTCGATGCTCATCAGGAAGCGAGTCATCTCGGGCACGGTCAGCGTCACCGGTCCGCCCTGCTTGATCTGATCGTGGAACAGTGGGATGACCGAACCGCGGGACGCCAGCACGTTGCCGTAGCGCGTGCAGATGAATCGCGTCTGCGGACTCAGGATGTTGGCCGAGGTCAGAATCCGTTCGTGAATGGCCTTCGTCAGGCCCATCACGTTCACCGGCTTGCAGGCCTTGTCGGTGCTGATCCCGACCACCGTCTCGATCGGCAGTTGATGTTCGCGAATCGCACGCACGATGTTGACCGGGCCGAGGCAGTTCGTCGCGATCGCCTGCTCGGGAAAGTATTCACAATTCGGAACCTGCTTCAGCGCGGCGGCATTGATGACGACATCCACGTGCTGCATCGCGGAACACACGTCCGCGAAGCTGCGCACATCACCGAGACGAAATTCGAGACTGTTCAGGAAATTCCGATAGATGACTTCGTCTGTCGTCACTTTTTGGTGCAGGTACGACATCCGCATATCGTGCTGCTTGGCTTCGTCGCGTGACAGAACGATGACCTTTGCGGGGGTTCCCAATTCGCTCGAAAGCAGGCGTCGAACGAGAACCTTCCCCATCGAGCCGGTCCCCCCGGTCACGAGGATTCTCTTGCCAGCCAAAATCGGCTGCGCCTGCGGTTGTGGTCCGTCAAATGATGAAAAGTAATTGCTATGCGGCTTCATATATGTCTCCTCGTCCTTGAATCTGAGCAGCTAACTCCTCGAGCATCCGGTCCCAACTGGGTATAAAATGACCGGTGCGTTTCTCGAAGTCGGAGCCAACGAGGCTCCTATCACAATGGAATGCATTGTCAGGAATGATCGTTACGTTGCGACGGCCCAACAGAGCCGACAAGCGGCACAGCAAATCGTGCTTGCTAATCGGCTCTGACGCCACCTGCCAGACACCGTGCAAATCCCTCTCCTGTAAGAGTACGTGCTCGATGACGCGAGCCATTTCCAAAGTTGTCACGCCAGTATAAATAGCTCGGGTGAACCCCTTGACGACCCCACGCTGTGCCAAAAACCATTCGATGAGACTCTGCTTGCGGGCGAGTTCCAGACCGATAATCGACGAACGAATCGTGATCGCTGGGGCGGCAGAGACTTCGCCGAGATACTTGCCGAGGCCGTACAAGTCCTCGGCGTCGGCGGGATCGATTTGCCGGTACATTCCCCGTCGGCCATTGAACACGCAATCCGTACTCAGATGGACAAGTCGCGCTCCCGCAGCCGCGCAAATCAGACGGAGCCGGTGGGGCAACAGTGAGTTGATTTCAAGGCTCGGAATGGACTCCTTCGCCGCAGTGCGTTGTTTGATAATGCCGACACAGTTGACGACGGCGTCCGGACGAAAATCGCCCATCACTTCGAGAAGTCGGTCGGTGTTGCTGACCTCGACGTTCGCGATTGCGTTTCCGGTATGAAAGAGGCCGTGCTGGGAATAGGCCGCGAGCGAACCGCGCAACGTGACACGGACCTCGTGTCGTTCCTGCCAACTGCGTAGCAACTGATGGCCGAGCATGCCGTCTCCGCCAAGAATCAGGCAGCGCATTTCGGGGTCTCCTGAATTTGATCCTTGAAAGTCCAACCGATCACCTCGCGAAAGAGTTGCTCCAGCCTGTCGAGCAGCACCTGGCGATCAAAGTGCTGGCGCGAGTACCGCAGGCCATTGAGGCCCCAGCGTTCGCGCTCGACCACAGAACTGCGCAGCATCCGCCGCGCGGCTGCAGCCAGAGCTTCCGCATCTTCGGCCGGGACGACCAAGCCAGCATCCGCGTTGCGAATGACCTCAGCACCGTCGCCGTCCAATCCACCGAGGATTGGTTTTCCGCAGGCCAAGTAAGATTGAAGTTTGCTGGGAATAACGCGGGCAAATGCCGGATCGCGTTTCAACGTCAGCAGCAGTACGTCGGCCGTGGCGAAGTAGCGTGGCATCATCTCGACAGGTCGATGGCCCAGCAAATGAACACAATCGCTCAATCCACGAGATCGGACTTGCTCTTCAACGGACGCTTTCTCGCGTCCATCGCCGAGAATGACCCACTTCAGTTCAGGTTCGTCAAGACACAATTCTGCAGCCCGCAGAATCGTGGGAAACGACTGAGAAGTACCGATATTTCCTGCGAACAGTATCCGAAATCCTCGCGGGACTTCAGCTCGCTCCGGCGCGGATGCTGACAACTCCAGAGGTTGATACAACGATTCCGCCCAGTTTGGAAACTCAACGATTCTCGACGCGGGCACGGCCTGATGCTCAATCGGTTCACGAAAGCCCGGCGATTGAATCAGCACCCGATCACAATGGCGATAGATTTGCCGAACGATTCGATCCACCAGCAGCGTCACCCAACCGGACTTTACCGTACCAGTGGCCAACAGCGAATCCGGCCAAAGATCCTGAACCCAAAATAGGATGGGAGCCTTTGTCCACCATTTCATTACTATCGCCGGCCAGCCGACGAGAATAGGAGACGGCTGGAACACAAAAACGACATCCACTGGCGGCCGACACAGCCAAGGACCAAGCAAGCAGGCACTCATTGCAAACGAGAGATAATTGGCGATGAGTCGCATCCCCTTCGATTGACCGCGAGTAATCAGCGGCACGCGAATGACACGAATCCCCTGAAAGTCATCGCTTCGCGAGAAGACATTGTAACCTGGGAACAGCCTGCCTGTTGGATAGTTTGGCAGCCCCGTCAGCACAGTGACTTCGTGCCCGCGGTCACGCAAGCCGATGGCCAAATCGTTGATACGAAATGACTCTGGCCAGAAGTACTGCGTGACGATGAGAATTCGCATAATTTCACTCAAATCAGTGCCTGTGATCGGCAGATGTTTCCGAGCCGCGCGGTGGAATATACGATTAGAGAATCTCTTGCAAGATGGATCTGTCTTTGATCGCAGTGACCTCCCGGTCATCCACATCGAACGACACTCGATTCAATGGCCTCAATCTCGTTCCGCTGCAGACTCGTTCCAGAAGAAAGAACAAACGAACGGTCTTAAGCGACACGACGACTTAAGACAGCCTTCTGTCGCGGCAGTTCTAACGCATTTCGGAAGAGACAACGATTTTGTGTGACCAATGCCTCATCGCGACAAAACTCTCGACCGTACTGCCAAGTCCTTGCCGCCATTTGACTGCGACCCTCTTCGTCCATGGCAACGATTGACATCATGGCATCGCGAAAGGCATCAACTTGAGACAGCGGAAAATCCCATCCTACGCCGGATGAGTCCAGGTTTTTCCATGGAGTCTGATCGCTAATCAAGGCTGGTGTCCCGGCCAACAGTGCTTCGAGGATGACGTGACCAAAGTTCTCGCCGCGTGTGGGTAGCAATAACAGGTCATGATCCCGCATGACGGATTCGACCTGGCTCCGCTCCACCGAGCCCCGATAACGCATCGTGATCGTGGACGGAAGTTGCTGCGCCAAAAGCTGACAGCGATCCCAATATTGAGCGTCTTCCAGGGGCCCGAATACATTGAACTCAATCTCCCCGGGCACACTCCGAAGCATTTCGATCGCTCCGTCCAGATTCTTGATGGGATGGATCCGAGAAAGGAACAGAATCTTTGCCCTCCCCACCGCTTTGCGAGATGAACGCACCGGTGCCGGCGGTGGTAACGGCGGCAAGTCGGAAGCAACGTGAACGTTCGCCGACTTGAACTGCCGCTGAATGTCATCCGCTTCAAACGAGCTCGATGCTTGCCAAATAACACGCGATCGATCGAGTCCGTTTCGGGCGACCGCAAGATATAACGATTTCGCCCAGTACCGCCTCGTAAGCGCTGCGCCGGAGAATTCACCCCGTGGGGCAAGCACAATCGGCTTCGGTTTGACCAACCCCAAATGAGACGCGATCAACGGAATCACGGAAAACGGTCCGGAAAAAAAACTGTTCAAATAAATCGCATCGTGCGGGGTCGTTCGCAGTACGTTGACAATCGAGGATAACTTCAACTGATCGGGCTGCAAGTACAGGACGTCCGATGGCCCCATCGACATCCAAGTGTTCCGACCGCAGCCCTTGTACGGTGTCTGGGCCTCGAGATCCCGGTCACGTGTCACGATTCGAAACACGAACTCGGCCGAAAGACGTTCAACAAGGTTTGCAACACTTTGGATTGGACCCCCGGCTTTGTAGCCTGGTAAATAATGATTGCAGAATGTCAGAATCGTCGGCTTATTCATTTCGCTCTGCGCTCCATGCTGCACACTTAGAGGCTGTCCGAAAAGTTGATTTGCTGCAACTTGCCCGAGGTGTTGGCCGTGGCACCCTGAAAACAAGCCGTTTCTTTCCGGATAGCCTCTTACCATGTTTACGTTCGTAACGACGGCAGCGTCCGGGGAAACATCATAGGTAGCCACACGGAAATGCGGAATCGGATTCGTTTACGCCGAAATCATTAGGACATTTCAAATGTGGAGGCTGCCACTCAACGCAACGGAGTTAACGTCTATGCAGCCTCCGCATCCGACACGCGCTCGCAATTTCCGTACTTAATCCGGTATTCCGCAAACGCCCTTCCCATTTCCTCCGGTAGCTTGGGCACCTCCGGCTTTGTTCTCCGCGGCGCCTCAATTTGAGCGATTGCCCGGCTCATCCAGTCGCGTGAAGCGTCAATTCCCGCAAACTCCGCAATCTCCCTTAATACCATCTCCGGTTGTCCGACAACATCTTCATATCGCACTTCATACAGCCGATCACCCAAATGCACGCGGTGCTCCTCAACTTCATTTAATGACACGAGCCATTCGTATGCACCCCGAGCGTCATGCGAATCAATCTTGCAAACCTCATCGGCGAAATACCCTTCTGCTGCACCGCCCTTGCGGAGTGACTGCCATTTATAATCGTTCGGTCCCCACCAAGGATTAAAGTTGTTACGCCCCGCGATTCAATACTGGCTCCTGGTCGCAATCCGTTGAATTGACTGAACAACGGCAACCCCGTCACGCACGATGTGTATAAATTTCGCCTTTGACGTGATGGCTTCCAGATACCGAATTTGAAATGCATTATGAGGAGTCTTTTCAATTCGCTGGCGATCATCGACGACGGCAAAAAGCCGCTTGAACCGTAATCGCGCCAGATCCGTGCAGTCAGTCTCACGCAAAAACATTCTGCCTCGACTGGAGCCGAACGGATCAGACCCATCAGTGACATCATCCACCGCAGCCCAGAGGTGGTTGGTACGGCTCGAACATATAGGCAGACTTCGGGTGACTGCCAAGCACATCACCCAGAAACGTCGTTCCAGACCTGCCGCACCCGATCACAAACAAAGGAGGTCTGTCATTGCAACTCGGCAACCGGGGCAAAATGGATCGAGCCCGTGCGAACCAATAACGGGAATCAAGCTTCATCGCTCGCGCCAAGGAAAGACAATATGTGTATTTCTCGGCGATGTCACTCGTCCAGAATGACGACCCCATGTCTCCCGCTGGACAGGCTGGAGTAGAGGTATCGCACAAGTCAGTCTTTGTGCTGTGCGAAAATGTCTTATTCATTTATTTTGCGCCCTAGAGGATTTTCTGACAACATGAAAACGCCAGTCTGCGGTAACGCGTGAACACTACCCCAGACAATTCCCAGGCAGGCAAACCACAACATTTGAGAGAAGCCGTTATTGATGATTGTGTATGACTTCATTAGGAACCAAATGAACAGCACTTGACTGCTGGCGAAGGACCAGACCGCGTCGAACGGGGGACGGCATACCAGCAGGCCGCTCCATAGACGTGCGTACACAATGGTGATCGTCCCCAAGAACAGGCACAGTCCAACAATCCCCAATTCCGACGTCAATAAAAAAACACCTGTGTCATGTGCCTCTGGAACAAACGAGTCTATGTTGGGCAGCAATTGGCGCAAAGATCCGCATTTGCCGGCACCGAAGCCGAATGGAAGACGGGCCGCGGGAATCTCGGCCATTTCAAACTCCGTCATGAAGTAGATCATCCGCCAACGGTGTTCCTCTGTCTCCGTCAGGTATTCCAGATAGCGCGCCTCTTTTGCCAAGTCCACGCCCGATTCTCGAGCCCACAAATCAAATCCGCCAAGTCCGACAAATAATCCCCAGGCAACCGCGGGGACAATCATGAGCATCAATGCCCGACCAAGAACCTGCATGCGGTTCGTATGCCAGCGACGCATCAGCAGGTAGACGAAGAAATAAGCAACGGGCATCAGCAAGTACACCGTTCGAATACGCGATAGATAGATTCCGAACGACAGAATGACCAGACATGCGGATCCCACGTAACAATGCGGGGTGTACAGCGCGATTGCGAAAGCCGCGACTGATGCGACCATACAGCAGATCGCAAGTGTTTGTGGAGCACCAAACAGTGACTCGTTGTAGCGCCCGCCAGCGAAGCTATGTCCGTCAATTTCAAGAATCTGCGTTGCCAAAAAAACGGGAAGACGGTCTCGAGCAACTTCCTGCAATCCCGCAACCAACACGGCGGCCAGGGTGCCGATCAGGCAAATCTGTTTCGTAATCTTCAGCAGTGAAGGGTGCATGCCGATATGTACCCCCACTGCCATCAGGCAAATCGGACCGATGTAGGTGCGTATGACGCCTAACAAATGACTGATGGACTGCTCAACTTCCCAAACCGCAAACGCCGATGCCAACACGTAACAAATCCATGGCAACCACAATGCGGCAAGGCTCCGTCCCCAAGACGTGCCAACCATCAATCGCACGCCAGCGAGACAGAACACAATATCCTTTACCGCAGTCACAAGAATGGGGTGGCTTGGTATGGTCTTGCGCACGCTCTCGTCACAGAAACCCAAGACGATCGCCAGAATGATCATCCATCTCAACGATCGCGGCAATGAATCCACTTCTTCTGTGGATCGCATGTGCGGTGCTTGGTACGACAGTGGTATTCGGACCGCCGTGTTTGTCATGAGACTTTGACGCATAACGATGGATTCCAAGACACTTTAATGGTGTTTGACCCGGCAAACGAATATGCGAATCCAACTTGTCGGCAATATAGATTACACTTTTGAAAAACACCTGATCGTTCAGCTACGATTCCATAAAGTCGCTTCGCGTCTCACTAGAGCCGGTTTCAAAACCCGATTCGCTGATTCTGCCGATCAAAAACCTTCGAGAAAACCGCAATCGGCAGGAGTTGCGCGTAGGTTTTGAAAAGCGCTCTAGGCTACCTTTCGATGGCAGGCAGGAATCTCGGAGCGAGACTGCAGCGCTAAATCAGTCTGACGAACATTGCGCGATACACACATATCAAAGGAGCATCCCCGGTGTGTCAACATCGCAACCAATTGCTCAATTGCAACGGAGATGGATGGCACGCCTGTGACCCTGTGCGGTTTGATGCAGCGCATTCTGGCGATGAGTCGATGTGCGACTCGGCTGCAGAAATGACATCCTGGTCCCAGTAAGACTGATCGCAGAAATCGGATGGTTCCCAGTACTGGGCCAGTACCGCGACGACGAAGTGCGCTGTACATATCGCGGAACACAATATGGCGGTATCCAGGATGCGCGCAGACGCAGTAGGCTGCAAGCATTTCGATGTTGAAGTTGTCGATCAAATCGTCGCGTCCGAGGTCTCGCGCCGCCGCAATCGCCGCATCGGCCCAGATCGTCCACACGCTATTAAACCTTGGTACCAAGTCAGACCATTCGTACGGCGGACGATCTCGGAAATGAGGGGCGTCGACGAGGTTCCCAACGTGCACGCCTGTTGAGGAGCCGGCCGACGCACTGGCGGGGCACACGCCAGCGATTGTCAAGGGGTAATCGATTGCCGCAGTGCGGTGGATAATCGTCGAAAGAGCGACGACAGCGTAGATATCCGGGCTTAAACCGCCAAAGTAGTGCCCCGTGAATCGATTGACTTGCTCCATGCAATCTCGCTTCACGATCCCATGGTAAATGCGGGGCAGGTCAGTCTTCAGATATTCTTGCGCGCCGTTCTGCATTAGGCATCGCAACTTCGCGCTGACGTTCGGAAAGCGTAATATCCCGGAGAAGGAATTCACGGTCATCGTTCCGGGAGCAACCACGCCCGTGATGGAAGAAAGTGTCACCCCGGGCCAAAGATACGTTGCACACACTTTCGGCGTGAGCGCATCAAGTCCATTTTTCTTCGCCCAGCGAACAGCAGTCATTATCTCCGGATTCACTCCATCATCATCACCAATCAGGCAGACATATTCTCCAGTCGCCATAGCGATGGCCGAATTAAAGTTGTCAATCGGCGAAAACGGGGGTGGCGTGTAGTTGTATCGCAACCTCGAATCGGCGACCTGCGTCTCCACATAAGTCTTAAGCTCGGTGGTATCACTATTGTCTTGAATGATAAGTTCAAGATCGGAATCGGGCAGTTTCAGAATTGTTCTGATCACATCCATTGCATATGGGATGCGATTCTTCGTGGCAATCACAATCGAGAACAGCGGGGTTGCGGGCACGGCATCCTCCATAGGGAATTAGTCATTTACAGAATGAGAATTGAGAGCACGCAGACCATACGCGGTTGTGATCGCGCCAATTGATCCCGGCAAACTCAGCCATGACGCACTGACAGCGATGAGTCCGGTCAATGTGACGATCAGGATGACGACGGCTTCTGCGCAGTGTGCCGGAAGAAGCAGTCGCCCTGCCGCAATGCACATCGCCGATACAGCCAGCGGGCGTCCGTTATCCTGTAACAGCCAGCGTAACGTCTCTCCTGGCATGAACCGTTTGTGCAGGAAATAGATGAATGGCGGCGCGATGCCACCACATAGGAGCAGCCAGGAAAGTGCGCCGCCAAGAATGCCGTACCGCTGAATAAGGAGAATCTCCAGCGGAGTCATGACCACGATCGAGACGGCACCAATGATAAGATTCAATCGTGTGTATCCGTGCGAGAGAGCGAGTTGGTAGGGAACCATCAACGCGGACATGACAATGGAGCCGCACAAAAGAATCGATGCGGCCATCCAAGTCTGCTCGGCGGTCGTCACGGAGCGCGTCCAGATTGTGATCAACTCACGGGAGAACACCGCAAGCAGCACGCATGGAGGAAAGGCAAGCACCGAGACCATTTGGCACGAGCGGTGGTAGAGATGCGTCAATTGCCGCTGATCGTGAAGTGATACCAACGCGATCATGCGCGGGCACACGGCGGTCGAGATGGCCGAGGCGAGGATCATCGGCATCTGCGATAAAAGTGCAGCCAATGAGTAACAGGCGAATGCCTGAAGAGACAGCATTTTGCTGACGATGACCTTGTCTGTCTGATTCAAGACTGTCGATAGAAGCGTGATTCCCGCAATACCGGCTGCATAACGCCAAATACGAGCCAGCACCGACAGGCTAAAGCGGGGCCGAGGGTTGACTTCAGTTCCTCGCGGAAGCGAAGACCACAACGACTGCCGGGCGGTAATGCAATAAAGTGCTGTGGCCAAAATCTGCCACGCGAAGAACGCCTGCAACGTCGGAGAGATCAACCACAAGACAAGAACCGCCCCGCCACCGCGGAGCAAACCGCTCCCCGCTTGGATCAAATTCGACAAGACTTGACGCTGCAATCCGATTAGCCCGCCCTGGTAGAGTCCACCGAAGAATTGAAACGCGATGACAATCCCCATCAGTTGGACGGCGGTCTCGATTGTGTGGGAGGAAAGCGATTCGGAATTGAGCCAGCCTCGCGCCATTGGGCCTGCCAGTGCGGCAACGCAAACGACGACGGATGCCGCGATGACGAGATAAATCACCTCAATCGTACGCACGAAATCAGGAATGTTTCGTGAGGCATCCGGGTGCATTGCGGCGCTCGCCAATTCGCGGCTGAACGCCGCTGTCAATCCCGCATCTGTCAATGCCAGAATACTCTGCAACACGGCAAAGAAGCCGACGATACCATAAGCTTCCAGCCCCAAGAAATTGAGGTAGAGTGGGATGAAAATGTAGACGGAAATCGAGTTACACGCTCGTCCGAGCATATTCGCAATAATGTTGCGCTTCATGCGACTCATTAGATTAACTCGTCACAACTGTTTTAGAGGAAG
The DNA here is from genome assembly GCA_043757695.1 of Schlesneria sp. Lineage (GTDB taxonomy): Bacteria > Planctomycetota > Planctomycetia > Planctomycetales > Planctomycetaceae > Schlesneria. The sequence goes on along the minus strand of JAYVOX010000459.1, from coordinate 5,357 downwards.
AAGGCCGATACTTCGCGCGGAAACATGTCGGACTTCGTCGTCACCCAAGGATTGCCGAGGCATTCCAGCAAGTGCGATTTGAAACGTGCAAGATTCGACCCGTTTGGAAATCTTCCCGCCAACAAGAATCGCCTACATGATCGGTGCCACGAGTTTAACTTGCATGTGGGCGGCGAAGAGTGGGAAGGGTTGTGGCACCTCGATGGAGATCAGGATGCCAACCTCCGCGTCTTCGTTGCAGCCGCGTCGAGTCGCGATCCAATCGTCCGTGCAGGAACTCCGCCAACGATCGAAAATGGAGTAACGTCTCTGGTGACAACCGATCCGGCGCCGACGATGCATCCTCGACCCAATGTCACCCCCTGAGTGATGGTGCAGTTCGCACCGATCCAAACGTCATCTTCAATGACGATTCTTCCGTGTGTCCACGGCTGGGAAACCATCGGGACTTCCATGTCTCGGTATCCATGACCGATTGCGACGAGCACGCAATTGGGTGCGATCATCACCTCGTTGCCGATCCAGATCCCATCGACGCCACCATTGATCAGACAGTTGTCAGAAATAGAAACTTGTTTTCCGATGGTGATCTTGCCTAGAAAGAACACGTTTCGATAAATCGTTGAAGCATCGCCGATGTCGTACTTCCGCCGCCAGTAACCGAGTCGCATGCGACAAAAAACACCCTGGTTTGGTAACGAAGCGAGCAACGCAGCAAGGCAACTATCGAGCAAATGTGGGATCGAGAAAAGCTTCTTGAACATTCTTTTTCCTACCATCCTTTAGAGATGAGATCGGCAATCCTTTCCCGATCCTCGTCAGTTACCCACCAGCCGCAGGGGATGTGCAGCACCTTGGAGTAGAACTGGTCCAGTCCTGGCAGTTCGCACTGACTATTCGCAACCATTCGGCGCGCGGACACACGACCCGAAAGGTGAGAACATGCACGTTACCAAGGTGTCGTCCAAGGCGACCGGTGATACCCAGAATTATTCATTACGCGCCGTTTCTCCACGGTGTGCCTGCCCGCATCACTTGGATCTCCGGTAATGGTTTGATGAAGCACCCGCCGTCAAGGAGATAGCGCTGCTCCTTTCCCACGATCTCTTCCGCATAGTTCCACGCTGTTAGCAGACAGTCGTCCGTCCGTTCAGCGGAAAGGCGCTCACGCGCCACAATCGGGATGTGTACGCCCGGAATATAACGCCCAATACGGGAGGGGCTTTCGTCAACCACAAAATCCAGCACATCGGCATCAAGGCCGCAGTAATTGAGTAACGTAGTGGCACGGCCAGCGGCTCCATAACCGGAAAGTGTCCGGCCACCGTGTTTTCTGTCAAGTACGAATTCACGTAGTTGGTCACGATACTTTATGACGGCAGTACCGAATTCCTGGTAGGTTACCGGGGAGCAGATTCCACGTTCCCGTTCGGCATTTAAGCACGACTCGAGCGACTCTCCACGCACGGGAACTGATTTGGGTTGCTGCTGCGCAAAGACTCTTACGGCTCCGCCATGCATCGGAAGATGCTCCACCGCAGTGACGAAGAGTTCAAAGCGACCAAACAGATGCTGCAGCGCGTGCAGTGAGTAGTAGCAGAGGTGTTCGTGATAGACCGTGTCAAACTGAAACATATTCAAAAGATCGACAAGATAATGCACCTCGACGATGAATGTGCCAGTGGGCGATAGCAGCGAACGCACGCCGTGCAGGATTTCATCCAAATTATCGATGTGAGCGAAAACGTTACTTGCTGTAATGACTTCCGCCTGACCGTGTTTCGATTGAATCCATTCCGCCATCGAGCGATCGAAGAAACCGTACTGGACATTTAAGCCTTTGGACTTTGCAATCTCGACAACATTCTCAGCGGCATCAATGCCCAGGGCAGGGATGCCAAGTTCTCGCAGCGGCGACAGCAACACTCCGTCATTGCAACCGATCTCAACAATCAATCCCTTTTTGCCGCCTAGTACGTCACGATCCAGAACGGTGGCATAATCGTGGAAGTGCTTCATCAGAGTCCGAGTCACGGACGACAGATACCGATAATCGGTGAAGAGTCGTTCGCGCTTAATCACGTTGACGATTTGAACCAGCGTGCAGTCCTGACACAGAACCAAATCCATTGGAAATGATTCTTCGAATCCCACTTCTTCGGGGAGAAGAAAGTCGCCTGCCAGCGGAACACTGCCATAGTCCAGAAAGCTGATGAGATTTCGACTTCCGCAGCCGCGACACGTTTCACGCCTGTCGAATCCATTGTGTTCAGCACGATCCATGTCATTAATCCTTTTCCTTAAGCAGCCGGACGGTAAAAATCTACTATTAGGATAGCCGCCTCGTTTCTCCGGATTCGGCAGGGGACTGACGATGCGTCGTGTCGATCGAATGCGCCGTCCCTTCGATGCAGTTCAGGTCTGGATCGCAGTTTTCTCCCAACAGGTAGATCACCTGAATGCCGACAGGCGAGCATTCCACCGTCCACGGTGGTCATGTGTTTTATCGCTTGGAGAGAAAACATGGTGTATTCAGATTCGCTGCCGATCGCTTGACCGCCATAGCGGGCGCCCAGCGCGTGAGCGGCATCTTCAATTACCGGAATGCCCGCAGCTTGGGCAACCGCGCGGATGCCTCGCATCGGTGCCGGTATGCCGCCGTAATGGACAACGACGATTGCCTTCACGCGCGGCGTGATTCGTTCGGCAATCGACGCTGCGGTGAGATTCCCATTCTGCGGATCGACATCCGCCCAGACGATTCGGCCCCCTGCGTGGCGGATGGCCATGTTCGTTGGTTCGGCAGTCATGGCTGTCGTGATAACATCATCGCCGAGTTGGACTCCCGCGAGGATCAACGCTGTATGTAAGGCAGCCGTACCGCTATAGAACGACAACACGTTTGGAAGACAAGTGAAGGCGGCGAAACGTCTCTCGAACTCGTATACCGGCTCACCTTCGCTGATTTGCCCGCTGTAGAACACGTCACGCAGGCGAGGAATCAGTTCCTGCTCCGGTGGTAAGAAAACTTTGAATAGCGGCACCTCTGCGACCATCTCTGATTCCCACTCCCTTCTTTGAACCGATCAATTCCACCGCCACGTCTACAGCGATCAGAAGCTGAGACCGCAGAACGGTAATGCCGGGACTCCATTCGCCTGCATTGAACCTCTGTTGGACACGTATGTCGCCCAACGCGACGGCGTTTTATGAGGGCGTATCTAACGTGTCAATGCCAAAAACTCCTCCGAAGCAGCGAGGGGTGCATGTCAGCGTTTGTAGGCCGATTGGCGCGTGCGCGAAACTGGCTGGAAACGTCGATTCCAAGATTTGGTTGTTTTTGGGTAGGCCGCATGCGCGTGGGTGCTTGGGTGGGGTGCAATTGTGGCAGGCCTAGCTATGGATGGCGGTGCAGGTTTGTCGATTATACACAAGTAGTTTCGGATTGAGGTCCGAAGGCGAGCGAGGAGTCCGTCTTGGTAATCGGCAACCGCAGCGGTTATAGATCGCGTTGTTGGTTTTGTGTTGTGTGAGCAGGTGGATTTTGTCGGTTGGGCGGTTGGGCAGGGAGGTGGGTGTGGGTGAGAAGACGTATCGGGTGTGGCGGCCGGAACAGGCGTGGTTGTTGCCGCCGTCTCCCACGGCTCCGTCCAGTTTGAAGTTGCGGGGTTTGTAGGGTGCGGTCGAGTCTTCGAGGACCACCGTAAGTCGTTGCCGCAATGGTGGGCCTCGAAGACTCGACCCCATAGGCATGAAGTTAAGCGATCGGCCGTGTTAATTGATCTGGTGAAAAAGCGGGAAGTTCCTTCTGGTTCTGTCGTTGTGGCGCAACGAGTTGAACCGGAAGAAGGAACTTCCCCATGGAGATGGTGGCTCGGACGGCGATGGTGTTGCAAGGGTTGATGACGACGGTGGCGAGGGGGGTGGGACGAGCCTGTCGGCTGATCAAAGGGAAACGGGAGTTTACCGAGTCGTCGTTGGTGGCCACGTTTGTGTGGGGATTTCTGCGTCATCCGAAGTCCACCTGGGACCAGTTGGCATTGGTGGCCAGCGACCTGGGTGCCAACGTGACACCGCAGGCGGTCGAGCAGCGGGTCACGCCCGCGCTCAGAGACACATTGAAGGAAGTTTGGCTCTAGGCGATCGGGTGTCTGGTGAAGGCCGACGAGCGAGTGCAACCGTTGTTGCAGCGGTTCCGTCAGGTGCTCATTGGCGACAGCACGACGATCCCGTTGTGCGACGCGCTGGCCGAGGAGTTCCCCGGTTGCGGTGGGTCTCACGGCAGCGGAAAAGCGGCGGCGAAGTGGCAGGTCATCTGGGACTGCGTGAGCGGTGCGCTCTGGAAGATGTCGTGGGAAGCGGGCCAGCAGAGAGATGCCAAGAGCGAGATTCTCGACGAGACTCCGCCGCCGGGATCGTTGTCGATCTTCGACCTGGGCTATTTCTCGCTCGACCGGTTTCGCCGGTGGCCAGAGGCGGGAACCCACTGGATTTCCCGAGGAATCTCGGACCTCACGGTGACGGTCGAGGGTGTGACGCACGACCTCCACGACTGGCTCAAGGCACAGGTTGGCGGCCCGATCGACCAGTGGGTCGAGGTCGGCGCCGCGCGCTTGCGCTGTCGCATCGTCGCGCTGCTTGCGCCGGCGGAAGTGGCCGCGCGGCGATGTCAGAAGGCGCGCGACAAGGCGGCCAAGAAGGGCCGACAACCGACCGCACGCCATCTCGCCACCTGCGACTGGACGGTGTTCCTCACCTCGTGCCCCGCCGACTTGCTGACCTGGAAAGAGGTCGTCGTGCTCTACCGCCTGCGCTGGCAGATCGAGCTGCTGTTCAAGTTGTGGAAGTCTCACAACTTGTTGGAGGCTCATCGCACCGAAAGATCCCGTGCGACAACTGGTCGAGCTGTATTCGCGGATGACGGCGGCGGTGATTCAACACTGGCTGCTCCTCACCACGTTCTGGTCCGATCCCTTGCTGAGCCTGACCAAAGCCGCGCGCTTGATCCGCCACGAACTCTCGCAATTGATCCCCCTCGTGCGACAACTCCCCGAACTCATCGCGCTGCTCACCCACTGGCAAACCCGCTTCCAAGGCCGAGCCCAACTCGACAAAAGAAAAACCAAACCCTCCAACCCCCAACTCATCGCAACCCCTGAACTGCCCTCGTTTACCTACTAACTTCATGCCTATGGGGCCTCGAAGACTCGACCCACCCTACTTTGAAACTGGGAAGAGAGCCGTGCGCCGTCGCCGCAGGATTGGTTGCCGGAGGGGATCTGGTTTATTTCTTGATGGATGCGGTGCGGGAACTTGAGATCGGTTCGATCACCTCTTGTTACGAACGCGCGCTGCGC
>JAYVOX010000458.1:0-5200 GCA_043757695.1 Schlesneria sp. | reverse complement strand
CCCTCCCTAACCCTCCCCGCCGAGGGGAGGGAACAGAACCGATGACCTTGTATTGCTGAGGTGATGGCAACCCTGACCACCAATTGGCGACTGCACCCGCGACGAATGAAGCTCGTGTGCCTCGATTCCCACCGGTCGTGTCGTGGGCTACCTTATGCCGCCCTTGAGCGGCCGGTCTGTCTGGCGAGACGGGGGCGGTGAATGTGACCTCTTTTTTTCCTACTGAATCCGAATCTGGACTGACGATGCTCGACCTGCAATTTGTTTGTGACAACCTCGACGCGGTTCGCGCCAATTGCCAGCACCGGCATGTTGAAGTCGATCTGACGCGGCTGCTGGGGCTACGAGAGTTGCGGAGCGAACTGATCACCACTCGCGACGGTGACCGCCAACGTCAAAATGAGATCGCTCAAGCCATTCCCCAAGAGAAGTCGTCCGAGGCTCGCCAAGCGTTGATCGAGCAGGGCAAGACTCTCAAACAAACGGTGCCTGCCATCGACGAGAAGTTGAAAGTGGTCGAGGCGGATATTCGATCCCTGCTGATGACGATCCCGAATCTGACTCACCCCGACGCGCCGCTCGGTGGAGAAGCGGACTCGAAAACCGTGCGGTCTTGGGGCGCGATCCCGCAGTTCGACTTCCAGCCGCTCGATCACGTGGCGCTGGCCGAGAAGCATGACCTCATCGACCTTGAGGCCGGGGCGCGCGTGACGGGCAGCGGGTTCTACTTCCTCAAGAATGAAGCGGTCTTGCTGGAATTGGCGCTCACGCAATACGCGGTTCAGAAGTTGGTGAAGCACGGGTTCACGCTGCACACGACGCCCGACCTCGCTCGGATGGAGATTCTCGAAGGGACCGGATATCAGCCGCGCGGCAATGAGACTCAGATTTATTCGATCGCCGGCATGGACCTCTGTCTGGTCGCGACGGCCGAGATCACGTTGGGCGGTTCGCTCAAGGATCAGATTCTGAGCATCGACAAGCTGCCGATCAAAGTGGCTGGCATTTCGCACTGCTTCCGGACGGAAGCAGGAGCGGCGGGGAAAGCCACACGCGGCATCTATCGCGTGCATCAGTTCACGAAGATTGAGATGTTCGGCTTCACCGCCCCCGATGTCGCGGCGTCGGATGCCGTTCATGCGGAGATCGTCGCCATCGAGGAAGAAATCTTTCAGGGTCTCGGCATTCCGTATCGAGTGCTCGACATTGCGTCGGGTGATCTCGGTGGCCCGGCCTATCGCAAGTATGACCTCGAAGCGTGGATGCCCGGTCGCGGCGAAGCGGGCGAATGGGGTGAGATCACATCGGCCTCGAACTGCACCGATTTCCAAGCCCGTCGTCTCGGCATCCGCTGCAAGTCGCCCGAGTGGAAGGGTACGAAGTTCGTCCACACGCTGAACGGCACGGCCATCGCGATCACGCGCGCGATGATTGCCATCATGGAAAACTACCAGCAGGCGGATGGCAGCATCGTCGTGCCGGAAGCGCTGCGACTGTGGGTCGGCAAGGACCGGATTGGTTGAGCGGTCGCCTCCCAACGAGTTTGGAGTGTCCCGCGTATGTCGCACGCCGACAGCGTGTCGTTCACCGCCATTTGGAGGAGGGGCACTCTTGCCCGTCCGAATTTTGCCACCGAGTCGCGTTCCAGCCAAAACCGGACGGGCAAGAGTGCCCATCCTCCGGTGCGGCCTTGCATACGTTCTGATTCACTTCTCTCCCTGACCTGCGAGTGACACTGTGACCTCTCCTTCTGAACCGACGGGTGACAATTCCATCCCTGCCGGTGAGCCTGCTCCTGTTTTGAATGAGTCGTCCGCCGCCGAGTCCTCGATCGTCTCACCCGAGGCTGCGCTCAGTTCTCAGCCTGAAGGAGTGCCGGAGTCGGACGGGGCCGGCAGTGTTGATGAGGGACTCCCCGAATGGGAGCCACTCACGCCGGAGTTGGTTGAGGATGAAGCGGTTCGCGGCGACTTCGTGTTGCGGTGGGCGGTGGTCGGATTAGCGCTGTTGTTCGGGTTCTCGCAGATCGGTGAATCGCGGACGCTGGTCCACATCAAGTCGGGCCAGTTCCTCGCGACTCACGGCGTGTTCCCACCCGCGCACGATGTCTTCTCGACGACGGCCCTCGATCGGCGCTGGGTCAATCTGTCGTGGCTGTTCGACCTGTTGTCTGCGGGAGTTCACGCGGTCGCAGGCGGCATCGGGTTGTCGATCATTCAAGGGGTGATGGCGGGTGTCGCGTTCGGTTGTTTGGTTCACGCTCATCGGTCGGGGATTCGGACGTGGTGGGGTTCGATCTGCGCCGTGCTGGCGTTGTTGGTCTGCTATCCCCAGATCACGATGCAGCCCGAGTTGGTGACGCTCGTCGGGTTGGCGGCGACGCTGTTCATCGCGTTGCGGGCGGAGGAAGAATCGTCGAGTCAACGTCTGTGGACGTTGGTACCACTTTTTTGGCTGTGGTCTCAGTTTGACAACCGTGCGTGGTTTGGCTGGCTGTTGTTGCTGCTGATCGCAGCGGGTGAATCTCTGCGAGGCGGCGCCCTCGGTGATGCGACGGCGCGACGGCGCGAGGCGTGGCGCGTCGCCGGCGCCGCACTGGCCGTGACGGCCATTCATCCGTTTCTGTTCGAGTCGTGGCTCGCACCGTGGCGACTGTACGCAGTGGACTATCCCGCGCTCAGGCTGCTGTTTCCGAAGCCATCCGTCGTGGAGTTGGCCTTCTACTCGATCGCCGCTCCCGCTTATTGGGACAGCCTCAGTCACAGCACGATCGCGGCGCTGGTGTTGTTCGGCGCGACGCTTCTCACACTGTTCCTCAATCGCGAACGACTCCATCCGGGGCACTTACTCGCGGTGCTGGTCTTCAACGGAATGGCGTGTCTGACCACACATGAACTCGCCGCCGCCAGCCTCGTGAATTGTGCGTTCTGCACGGTGAACGCTCAGGAGTGGTATCGCCAGAGATTCGGGCAGGTCTACTCGCTCGACTGGCGTGAGCTGTTGTTCTCGCGCGGAGGTCGCGCGGTGACGGTCTTCAGTTTCTTCGGTCTCGCGTGGCTGGTGATCAGCGGACGGATCGACGGGGCAGGGGGGAAGCGAACGGGTGTCGGCTTCGACCAGCACCTCGCGATTCAGATGCAGGTGTTTGAGCTGCTCGCGGCCGACAGCTTGGATGATCGTCCGTTTCACTTCGCGCTGCGTCACGGTGATTTCGCAATTTGGTCGGGGCAGAAGTCGTTCGTCGATCAACGTGCCGGGCTGTTCGCGGGAACGGGCGACGGGGATTTGATCGGCCTCTACAACAAGACGCGCCGCGCGCTGCAACAGAAACGTGAGCAGTTGCCCGGCAGCGGTTCTCCTGCCGTTTGGAAGGCGACGTTCGACAAGTATCAGATCACGCACGTCATGCCGCGTCTGACGGGACCGATCCCCGCGCCCGACTACACGACGTTCGGCGATCTGTTGGCCTCCAAAGATTGGGCACTGACGGACCTCAATTCTTCGACGGCGGTCTTCTATCGCGAAGGGACCGACGCACCGGAATTGACCGAGTACCTGGCCAAGAATCGCGTGGAACACGTCGCGCAGGCGTTTCGCAAGGAAGGCTCTGTCCCCGAGACGACGCGCGAATGGGCCAAGCCCGCCACGACGTATGACAACCTGTTCGCACTGCGCCGACCGTCACTCCCCGCAGGAGTGCAGGCGGGACAGCATCGCTGGCAGATGTCGGTTTCGGGAGGCGAGATTCCGCTCGCCGTGCGGGCTGCGTTGGCGGTCTCCGCCATTCGTGATGCGACCGCCGGTCTCCGCGACGATCCGAATTCTGCCGAAGGCTATCGCGTGTTGGGAATGGCTCATCTGGTCCTCGACCGGATCGAGTCGGGTGTCATGACGGAAGCCCGTGCGCCGTGGTCGCCCAACTTTCGCTACTACCAAGTCATCGCCGCGCTCCAGCAAGCGGCGGCATTGCGTCCCGACGATGTGCGAGTCCGATATGACATCCTCTCGCTGTATGAAAAACTGGGGCGAAACGATCTGGCGCTGCAGACACTCCAGCAGATCAAGCAGCTCCAACCCTATCGCTCCGACATGGCGGACGAGGAACGACAGCAACGTGAAGCATTGCTCGACCGCGAGATCGCGCTCGAAGAGTCCGTCTCCAAATTGAATGAAATGACGCAGCAGGGACTCGACGCGGGAGCCGATCGTTTGCAGGTGGCCAGTGCCGCATTTCAGTCGGGTGGAGTCCTTGCCGCGATTCGCATCCTCGAACAAGATGCCGTGTACAAGGAACAGAACCTTGCGGCCAAGACGATGCTGGGGACTTGGCTGATCGAAGCGGGGCGTTTGCGTGAAGCTCACGAATCGTTGGAGGCGATCGAGTCGATCTCGACTGCCGGGGGAGTTCCTGGTTGGCGTGGCATGGTCGCCGTGTCCGCGCTCTCCAATGGCGACTATCTCCGCGCGATCCGCCTCTGGCGCGATCAGGTTCGAGACACCGAAACCGCTGCCGCAGAAGCCGCTCTCCTGACACTCCCGTTTCAGACTCTCAACCAGTACTGGATGACAGCCGACCAATACCCGCTGACTCACGCGGCCTCGGTGACTCAAATCCAAGAGAGTGTCCGCCCGGAATCGACCATGCTCCGCTTTCAGATCGCCATGGCTCAGTTGGAATCGGGCGACGTGAAGGGAGCCGCGCTCACGCTGCGATCCGCCTTGGAACGCGACCCCGCCTCGTCGATGAGGCCGCTGCTGCGGTTCTACTTCTTCTGCGCGACCGAAGAGAAAACGGATGAGCAGCCCCCGGTAGCCACGCCAGCCGAAGAGTTCGACTCGCTGTTGGCCGCAGCGACAGAGCCACGCCCTTCCGCACCGTCCGCGAACAACAAGCCCCCCACAGCGAAGCCGAATCCAGCACCAACGCCTCCCGGCAGCAAGTGATCGCGCAAGTCATCGCCGCCGACAACGAGGTGTTGGCTCGGTTCGCAGAACGACACGCTGACGTGACTCTCATCGACATGCGCGCCGAGTTCCTCGGCCACGGCATCCGTTGCACTCACTTCTGGCATCGCACATATCGTGCAGCCGACCCGCACTATATACCTCGCGTGGGCTGAAGTGAGACGTAGCTGCACCTCGCCAGAGTGCGGGTGTGACGCTCCAACAGCCCACGTTCTGGCGAAACGTGGCTACATTC
>JAYVOX010000457.1:0-5205 GCA_043757695.1 Schlesneria sp. | reverse complement strand
ACAAAACCAGATAGGCGAGTCTCCTAAACAGCTTCAGATATGCGACTTATAGCCGGACAGGTCTGAGGAGAAATAGGAAATATCCAACTTCCTTGAAATCCCGTTCCCGAGTTGTGGCACTAGGATGGTCTTTATTTTTCTACCAGTGTCCTCGCTCACGGCCGCGATCAATTTTGAGCGGCGCGAACTCGGCGACGCCCGGTCTTGGGGTTGGCTGGGAACGGATGAATCCGTGGTTCGTGGTCGGGTTCAACTGGGTCCGGCTTCACGGGACTCGCCACAACAGACTGTTCCGGGTCTGTGGTGACTGCGATCGCAATCCCCTTCACGCGGCGGTTCGGCAAGCAGCAGAGCATCGCGGGGAGCAGCACCAATTCACCTAACAGTGACGCGGCCATCTGCGCCGCCATCAACATGCCGAAGCGCGCGGTCGGAGTGAAACTGCTCAGACAGAGCGCGAGCAACCCGAGGCTGGAGATGAGCGTCGAGTCGAGCATCGGTTCGCCCGAGTGTTCGAGGGCTTGAGTACTCGCTTCCTCCGACAAGCCGGTCTTCGCAAACGTGGCCTGGTACTGCACGAGGAAGTGGAACGTGCAATCGACGGAGATGCCGAGCGCGATGCTGCCGGTCATCATCATGCCGATATCGACTGGCACTCCGAAGAATCCGACCACGCCGAACACCAGCCAGATCGGAATGATGTTCGGCACCATCGCGATCAACCCGGCCGAGACTGACCGCAGCGACAACACCATCACGATGAAGATCGTCAGACAGGCGGCTGAAAAACTCTTCCAGAAGCCCTCGAAAATCTCGTGCTGCGCGTTCTTCAGAAGCGGAGCCATCCCCGTGAAGTAGACCGGTTCCTGGGCGAGCGACTCGGCGAGATCGGCCAGAACTTGAACTGACGTTTGCTTTGTGTCGTGTCTGACTCGTGCGGAGATGCGCCACATCCGCTGACGATCCGCGACGAGACCATCTTCACCGGTGTAGGACTGAGCCAGACCGAGGACGCGGGCGGTGGCCAACGGGCTATCGGGCATTTCTTCGGGAAAGAACGATGCGAGCGACAGCGTGTGTCGGACGCCGGGATGGGCCGCAATCGTCGCTTCAATCTTGCGGACACGTTGAAGTTGGTCGAGGAACGCGAGTCGTTGCCCGTGAAAATCGACCACGGCTTCGATCGAGTCCACGTTGGTCAGCTCGTTCTCGACCCGATGCAGGTCGGCCAAAACCTTGCTATTGCGCGGCAGGAACTCGGTCGGATTGATGTCCGGCCGAAGTCGCATCAGGCCGAAGCTGGTCACAATCAGGAGCAACACGGCGGCACCGAGCAGCGTGTGTCGATGGCGGGCGATCCCTGCGCCCCAAGCCCGGAAATTGAGTTGCAGGGTTCCACAGCGTGCCGTCCGGCACGGAATCAGGATGAGCAGTGCGGGAGTGATCCCCAATCCCACAATCAACGCGACCACCGAACCCGATGCGGCGGCGTACCCAAACTGACTGACCGGACGAATGCTGCTGACATTGAGCGACACCAGGCCGAGCAGCGTCGTCAACGTGGAGAGGGCACACGGTTTCAGAGACTCCCACACGGCATACGACAGCGGGTCGGCTTCGCCACGATCAATGGCCGATGTGTGGTAGCTGACGACATGCACGGCGATCGACAACGTGAAGATCATGACCATGATCGACAACGACCCGAGAATGAAATTCATCTCACCGCCGCACGCCGCCATCAGTGCTTGGTTGAGGAAGATGCCCCAGATGGTGACGCCGAGCATCGCTAATGACAGGCCCATGTGGCCGAACGAGTAGTACAGCAAGCCGAGGCTGATCGCGCAGGTCAGCAGAAAGAACTGCTTGCTCGATTTGGAACTGCCGAGCCGATCGAGTTCGGTGACGATAATCGGTGCGCCGGTCAGCGCGATCTGGTCGGAGTCGAACCGGCAATACTTCAGCACGGCGCGCACATCCGCCGTCGTCTGTGCTCGGTCCTTCACACCGCTTTCGGACAACGCCGCCACGACACCGACCAAGCCACCGGCGGGAGCCTTCAACAGTCCGTCGATGCGGCGCGACGCTTCGTCATCCGCGACTCCAAACTCACGCATCCGCTCCATCATGCGGGCGGGTGTCCAACAGCGACGCACACCCGGCAAGCGATCGAGCCGACCGGCGAGTGACTCGACGATCTCCGTCGAAACCTCGGCGGCCGGGAGACCAATGACGATCACTTCTTCCGCGCCGAAGTCCTGTTTGAATTCTTCATAGGTCTTGCGGACATCGGTGTTTTGCGGCAACCACGTTTCGATGTCGTTGTTCGACTTGATGCTCTCGGCGAAGAACCACAGCGGCCCAAACGACAGGGCGACGATTCCCAAGATCAACCGGCTGTAGCGGCGATAAAAGTTCGAGATCATGGGGCATCGTCTCGGAGGCAGCGGTCGGAATGTGGCAAAGCGTTCGATGATCGGGACGCGGTCTCAACTCACTGCAGGGACCTAGAGAATCTCGGCGAATTCGAGCCGTGCGATCACGACAAACGGGAGCGATCACTCACGAGAGTCCGGAGACCAGTCGCGCGAGGCGTTGGCGTAGACTTTTCGGCCAACACAGAAATCGTTGACGAGCGGTGAGCCAGTGGCCGCGAGTGAAGAGGCACTCTCGACAGAGTGCTTGCCGGTGAGCGGACTCATCGAGTACCGGCAGACACTGCTCGTGTAACTCGCGACGTGGCACCAGCACCTTGGAGTGCGGCACCAAGGAAAGATGCGTTCCAATCTTCCGTCGGGCGATTCACTCGATACTTCGCGCGGTCAGGAGTGAGGCCATTCCGAGCGGTGGACGTAAGTCCTCCGGTTCTTCACTCCAAGAGCCGGAGGACTTACGTCCACCGCTCAGAATGACTCAGTTCAGGCCGCGCGAGGGATAGGTTTGCCTCGACACTTTAGAACGGAAACACGAACGGTGTCAGCGCGACAGCAATGGCCATCATCAGCAGGTCGAGCGGGATGCCGACCCGCAGATAGTCGCTGAATTTGTAGCCGCCGGGACCGTAGACCATCAGGTTGGTCTGATAGCCGAACGGCGTCGCGAAGCCCATCGACGCGGCAATCATGATGACGATCATGAATGGCTCGTGACGCACGGCGAGAGTTCTCGATACCGCCAACGCGATCGGAAACATCAGCGACGCCGCCGCGTTATTCGTAACGAGCTCGGTCAGAACCATCGTCATGAAATAGATCACCGCCAGTTGAACCCAAGCGCTGTCCCCCGCCATCTCGACCATTTGTGTTGCGGCAAATTTGGCGAGGCCACTCGTCTCGATCGCCTTGCCAATTCCCAATGAGGCCCCGATGACGATCAGCACCGACCAGTCGATGCTCTGCAACGCTTCGCGCGTCGTGCAGCAACGCGTGGCGATCATCACGAGGCTCGCCAACAGCGCCGCCGGGAGCAGAAAGTCGCGCTCGGGCAGGCCACCCGGAACGGCATCGCGGCTGAGGACCGTCGCAAACACGATCATCCCCACGAGAACCGCCAGCGCGATCCACGCGCGATCATGGCGCGGCGGCGTCGAGTTCTCGACGTGACTCACCAAGAAGAAGTCGTTCGAGTTTCTCTGCTGCCGCACGAAGTCGGTGTGAGCTTCCAGCAACAGCGTGTCGCCCGGTTGCAACACGATGTCGCCGATCTTGCCTGTGATCTTCTGACCATTGCGTGCGACGGCAATCACCGCCGCGTTATAGCGCGTGCGGAACCGGCCCTCGCGAATGTTCGTCCCCACAATCGGGCAACGGTTGGAAACGACCGCCTCCATCAGGCAGCGTTCACTGTCAGCGGCGTTGAGCTTGAAGACTTGATCGGTGGCGGGAACGAGTCCGCGCATCTTGCGGAGATCGACCACCGATTCGACGATTCCGACAAAGACCAGCCGGTCGTCAGCCAGCAAACGTTCGCGCGGACTGACCGCCACGATGACTTCACCGTTCCGCTCGATCTCCGCCAGGAACAGTCCCGGCAAATGACGCAGCCCCGCCTGCTCGACAGTCCGATTTACGAGCGGCCCGCCCGCTTGAACCACCATTTCCACTGTGTATTGCCGAGGATCGTCGCTCAAGCTGATTGCCGGTCGCCGGTCGGGAAGCAACCAACGGCTGAAAATCAGCATGTAGACAATCCCGCCCACTGCGCACGGCAAGCCGACCCACGCGATGTCAAACATGCTGAAGGCCGGAAGTCCCTCTTGTGACATTTGCGCCTTCACCACGAGATTGGTGCTGGTCCCGATCATCGAGCAGACACCGCCGAACGTCGCGGCAAACGCCATCGGCATGAACAGCTTCGACGGACTGATCCGCGACTTCTTGCAGATGTCATCCACGACCGGCATGAACATCGCGACGATCGGCGTGTTGTTCAGGAACGCGCTGAGTGTCGTTACCGGCAAGAGCAATCGAATCTGAGCCGACAACACCGTTTTTGGTCGCCCGAGAAACGGCTCCGTCAGCAGGTTCATTGCGCCGGTCTGCATCAACCCGGTCACGATGATGAACAAGACGCCGACGCTGATGAGGGACTCCTTGCCGAAGCCCTCAAACGCCTGCTTGGCGTTGGGGAGCGACTTGGAATCGAATAAGCCTTGTGCAATGACCAGCGCCAGTAAGCACCCCACGGTCAAAGCGTCAGGAGCGCACCATTCGCGCGCCAGCGCGAAGACCATCGTGGCAACAACAATCAAAACCAACCAAGCTTCCCAGCCCATTCCGTGATCCCGTCCTGATAGCAGTTGCTGCCTGCGACCTCGCCCACAATTCAAACCGAACAAACCTGTTTGGCTGACTCTTCCCAATCCGCAAACTCTTTTTAACCGGCCAGCTCGCCCAGTCGAGTCACAGGGTGTTCACCACCCTTCCTCATATCAATCGTCAGAACCGGCACGTTCGCTGAACCAACTTTCTCGCAACCGGCACGGTCTCGCGCGCGGCCCACAGCCAAGGCGAGTGGCGGCAGAGTTTTGACCAACCCTGGCGCGGTACGAAGCAAGTCATCTTCTGTGAACGATTGACGCAGCCGTTGGCGATCATCGTTTTGAAGTTTCCTGACTCTACCGGATTGCAGGTGTGTGAATGCCGCCCGTATTTGCCCCACCGGGCAACGCCGTTAACCATTTTTACAATCCATTGGCAAATAGCG
>JAYVOX010000456.1:0-19876 GCA_043757695.1 Schlesneria sp. | reverse complement strand
GTTTCTTCTGGGATTACTCGGGGGGACAGATGACGAACTTCGGTGCCCATCACATCGACATCGCACAGTGGGGACTGGGAATGGACGCCTCGGGACCGATCTCCATTGAAGGCCCCGCCACGTTTCATCCCGAGAAGTGGTACGAGGTCACGGAGTCGTGTCGCCTCACGCACACCTATGCCAGCGGCGCGAAGCTGATCGTCAGTCAGGGGCAGAAAGACATCCCCGGCGGTGCGACGTTCATTGGTAAGAAAGGCCGCATCTTCGTGACGCGCGGCAAGATCACCAGCGATCCGAAAGAGATTCTCGAACAACCGCTCGGTGAGAACGATGTGCGGCTCTATAAGAGTGCCGATCATCACCGCAACTTTTTGGACTGCATCCGCAGTCGAGAACTGCCGATCTGCGATGTCGAGATCGGACATCGCTCCGCGACGATCTGCCATCTCAGCAACATCACCGCGCGACTCGGCCGCAAGATCACTTGGGATCACGTTCGTGTTCGTCTGCACCCACGTATCGTGAGCGTTCGCCACCGAAGCCTGCCCCAGCAGCAGCACCAGACACAGCAGTCGTTGTTGCATTACATAACCCCCAAAGTTGAAATCCGTCGTGTCGTTACCCGTTTTTGAGACGGCGACCGCCGGTACATTGTTGATTTGGAGACGAACATTTGCGATCTTCAGCCACGATTTTCGAGACAATTCGTTGAGGTATCGCCATGCGTCGTCGAGCCGGGTTCACATTGATCGAGTTATTGGTTGTGATCGCCATCATTGCGGTCCTGATTGCGCTGCTGTTGCCCGCCGTGCAGCAGGCTCGCGAGGCCGCTCGCCGTGCTCAGTGCAAGAACAATCTGCACCAGACCGGCATCGCGCTGCACAACTATGCCGATGCCCACCGAGTGTTGCCGCCCGGATACGTCTACAAACCAAGTCCCCAGGGAAACGCCTGCGGATTCGGCTGGCAGGCGATGATCCTGCCCTATGTCGATCAGGCACCACTGTACGGCGAATTCAATTGGGACGAGCCGCTCTGGAGCGGCTCGAATACCACTCCGCGCATGCGACGGTTGCAGATGTTCCTCTGTCCGTCGGATCCGGTCTCAGGAAACAAGTTCGTCGAAATGGGAGTCCCGACCGAGCAGTACGCGATGGCCTGCTACGTTGCCAGCTTCGGCCCACCCGATCTCGACGACACGCAGGAGGCGCGCTGGGGCATGTTCAGCCGGAACAGCGCGACGAAGTTTGGCGATGTCACCGACGGATTGTCCAACACCCTGATGGCGGGCGAGCGACAGAACGGTCCGTTTCGTCTGGCCGGTTCGCATGGAGTCCACTTCGAGTACGAGACCACCTGGGCCGGTGCCGTGCGAGAATGGACGGACCCGGACGACGATCACGGCCACATGGCCCTCTTCCAGACGGGACACCCGCCGAACAACTACCAAAGCGACGACCGCGATGTTTCCACGGCACACGTCGGGAGTTCCAATTTCCTGATGGGTGACGGTTCGACACGGGCGATCAGCGACAACGTGGACTTCAAGGTCTACCAATCCGCCAGCACCATCGCCGGTAACGAACCGGTCGGTGATTTCTGACGTGTCGATGGCAATCCCGTGAACTTGCGTGGCTGCCCATCAAAGCCTGACGCGCGAGCGAAGCCTTCCTTCGCTCGCGCGTCAGGCTTTGATGGGTGAGTCATGCGCCCTATTTGGCTTGAGACTCGATCGAGAAGTCCTCGCCGCCGCCTCGGCCGACCCGATCACGGGGCTGTGATGATGTCGGGTGGGCACTGCCCACCCTTCGGAACTGGAATAATTTTGTCTGTTGCGTTGTTTTGTTTTCCTATTACAGTCATGGCCACCCGGGGCGAAACGACACAGACACGAAGTGTTCGGCTCTCTATGTTGAGGCACGGTCCTGCGGGTAAGTGCATCAATTATTTTCAGGGGGATTTGAAATGAATCAGAGTTTCAACGGGTTTGAAGTTTTGGAAGATCGCGTTCTATTAGCCGGTAATGTGAACGTCGCGTTCAACTCTGCGGGCGACATCGTCATCACTGGTGACGGTGCAGCCAACGACATCTCGATCGTTGATGCCGATGGGGATGGCAGCTACACGATCGTCGGTAACGCCACGAGCGTGACCGTGAGTGCCGCTGTCCTCGCCTCGGGGATTTTCGATGCCGATGATGCCGACAACACGAATGTCGGTTCTGGGATTGCGGGGCTCAACTTGTTGGTCAACCTCGGCGGTGGCAACGACAAGTTGGTTGTCACTGACAGCGGCATCATTGGTGACTTGGCGAGCGGGATTAATGTCTCCATCAACATGGGCGCCGGTAACGATGTTGTTCAAGTGTTAGGTGCTGGACAGATCGCCTTGGGAAATGTCTCGGTTAACTTGGGCGCTGGACATGACGGCGCCTCTGTTCTTGGAACCGGCCCGGATGCCTTTAACAGCCTGTCGATCTCTGGCGGTGTGGGCCACGACCAAGTTTCAGTTGATGGCATCCTCGTTACTAATGCAATTAGCGTGAGCGGTGGTGCCGGAAACGACATCCTGAAAGTAGGACTTGCCAGTGGTGTCGGCACGAATTCAAACACCCTCAGCGTTGACGCTGGTGTCGGGATCGATTCGGTTTCACTCGACAGTGCCAGCACCGTGCTGGGCTGCAACATCCAGTTGGGTGCTGGGAATGACAGTGCCAGCATTCTGAACTCCACGTTCGGTGGCAACTTCACCCTCGTGGGCGGTGCTGGCAAAGACAACGTTAACATTGGCGGCAGCAGCTTCTTCGGGAGTACCTCCCTGAATGGTGGTGCCGGTGTGGACATCCTGTCCCAATTCCCTGTCAACTTTTTCAGCTCATTACCACTGATCACGAGCTTCTAAGTTGGCCTGATGATTGTTCATCAGCGGTTTCGGTCGATGTTGTGATCAGAAAGGATTCAGGTCGCAGGCATGGAACGTCACTAAAAAAACAGGGGTCAAGCAGTTCGCTGCTTGACCCTTTTCGTTTTGTGTGGGCCGTACTTTCGCAGCGACGTAGAGCCGGTTCCATCGCCCGGCGGGGTGACCGGGGCAGGAGCGGCTTCGCGATGCCCCGGTCTGCGGAGTCGGTTACGAACCCCGTGGCTTTGCTCAAAGGGGGCGGGGTGGCATTGCACTGAGGAGCTTGGATGGTCAACGGATGTGCCACTGGTTCGGGGTCTTCGGAGAAGCAGTGCCGACGCTGGTCGATGTCTCCCAAAGCGCTGATTCTCCGAAGACTCCGAAACAGTGGCAGCACTTGATTTGGTTGCGTTGTTGGTCAATGCGAGGCGGGATCTGATTGAGAGAGCCTCGGACGGGTGGCGGGGGCGCTCCTCGCTTCGAGGAAGCCCCCGACTTGTCCTGCGGCGAAACGGGGGCTTCCGCCGAGCCGGTGCGCCCCCGCCACGAGGTGTCTGTCCGGATACCCGTAGGGTGGGCACTGCCCACCACAATCGGTCGTGGATGGTGGGCAGTGCCCACCCTACAGAAGGGATGACCTTCGCCTATCCGGACAGACACCTAGAAACCAAATGGATTTGCCTCGAAAACGGATTGTCCGTTTTTACGAGGGCGACCCAAGACTACAGACTCTTCAGCATCTTCGCTGCGAGCTGCTTGACGGTCTCTGCTTGACCGGCGAGGTCGGCTTTTGCCAGCTCGGCCATGTCCTTTTTGAGTTCTTCATTACTCGTCGCATCCACACCGATCTGGAGTTGTTGCACGCCGCTACCAGCAAACCCGGATGCAGCAATTCCAGTCAAGAGTTCTTTGAGGACAGTTGTATTAACCGTCTTCGGTGCCGACGGGGGATTGGGATTGGGGTTGCCCCCGGAACAACCCAAACAAGCGACTAGAGACAGGCAAATTGCAAAGCGAAGCATGGGATCCTCCAAGAATCGTGACCAAGCGGACAGTAAGAGCGACGTTTTTGAAACACGAAAAGACGGCCTCCATTTGGTTGGAGGCCGTCTCTTGATTGCACGACACGGAATCACGATCAGAACTCGCCAACAGCACCGCCATCACTGCGGGCGCCCAGTTTTTGATACGTCAACCAATCGAGGTTGCTGCTCAGGAAACGGACGGCACCGTCACCCATGAGGAAGTGGGCACCACCTGTATGTTGGCTGCGTGCTCCCCATAGACCGGAGCCATCCATGTGGCAACCACCGCAGTGAAAACTGCAATTGGGGAACGGCGAATTGATCGCCAGCAGCGTATTGAAAATTGTCCGACCGTTTTCGCCCAGATACCAACGCTCACCAGACCGTTCACCACTGATGGAAGCGATTCCAAGGCAAGTGGTCCCCCAGCCATCGACGGTGGCTTGAGTCAAACCACCAGGATAGGAGTTCAAACCCGCTGCGCTTCCGTCAGCCGCAGTTCCGCTTCCATTACGAATATCTGCCAGATTCGATTGGGAGTTCGGAGCACCACCTGTGCCCCCTTTGACGATCTCTCCCATGAAAATCGTGTTCGACGTTCCGTCGAGAATATCCCCGAGCCTCAGCGCAAAGCCGCGATTGAAGGCACCGTTTTGCTCACCGTTGGGAATGTTGAAGGTCTTGTTTGGCCCGGCAGACATCGCATAATTATTAGGCCCCTTGACCACTGAAGCTCCGTCTGATGGACATAGGAACGCATTGATGACACGGCTGTTTTGAAAGGGGAATCCAGCCGACTCATTGTGCAGAGCACCAGGCGATCCACCATCATTGCAACAGATATTCAGGTTGAAATTGATTTGACCGTACAGCGGTGCAGCATCAATGTAAGGGAGCAGCATCGTGTGCGAACTGGCACTTCGCCAGCCGTCGCCGCCGCCGCCATCAAACGTGGTTCCTTGGACATTTCGGGGTAACGTGTTGAAGACATCGTGATAGTTGTGCAGAGCCAAGCCGAACTGCTTCAGATTGTTCTTGCACTGTGTACGGCGTGCGGCCTCTCGCGCTTGTTGCACGGCTGGCAACAGTAAGGCGATCAGAACCGCGATGATGGCGATCACCACCAGCAACTCGATCAGCGTGAATCCAATACGTCGCTTCCGACAACTCACTTCAATCTTGGTCATAGACACCTCCCAAAAACGAAACAGGAAAACTCGAACTAAACATCGGGGTCAGAAAAACTCTCACCCCAGAATCACGCACGACGAAACCCACCTCACTGAGGCAAGCCTCACCAGAAATCACTCCGTTTATCGACTTCATCACGCCCGGAGACTGAAAAAGATGGAACACTCAATACACTTTGCCACGGCTTTCATCCGTAGCCCTCACTTGAAGTCAAAACAGATGAAGAAATTGCCAAGATCTTCGCCGGAGTCTAACGATGATTCCCAGTGATCGCAATTATTCCCCTTGATCACAATCTCGTCAGTGCTGAACCGGCAATTGGCGAGTGCGTCGTCAACGCTTAGTTTTGGGGTAGCCACGTTCGCCAGAACGTGGGAATCCCGGACTCTGGCGAGTGCAGCTACCCCATTTCTTAGGATTGACGACGCACTCGCTGCGGTTTGATCCACACACCGTGACGGAACTCGCGAACCAAAGCCGCAGGTATTTTCGATGAGCAATCGGCGAACCCCAGCGCACCGCCGAGCGTTGCTAGGTGTCTGTCCGGATACCCGTAGGGTGGGCACTGCCCACCACAATCGGTCGTTGATGGTGGGCAGTGTCCACCCTACGGAAGGTATGGCCTTCGACTTCCCGGACAGACACCTAGGCGCTCTGGCCTCGATAGCAAAAGCGATGAACAACGACTCCAATGACGGCGGCGATTTGGCTGGCTCCCCAGTTTCCAGTGAGACTCTTCCATGACGTTAGCGACAGTTCGGTACTGCTTCTTACTCCTCTTGATGAGATGCTCGGTGGTGGAGTCGGCGGAATCACCCATTGGCCAAGTGTTTCCCGCGCGGGACACACTCGCGCCGCAGGTCGAAGAGAACGTCGAGGCGAAGGCGTGTCTGGACGGTTTGATTTGGCCACCTGTTCCGTTTGAAGTGAGTGTCGAGGCGGGGACTGATCCGGCGATGGAGGGTCTCGTGCGGTTCCCGTCACCCAAGCCGAGTGGTGTCGCGATCAACGACCGCGTGGCGATGGAGTGGTATCCGGCGCGTGACGACAGCGGCGCGATGATCGACGCGCCCGCCATCGTCGTCGTGCATGAGTCCGGCTCGAGAATGGAAGTGGGACGCATCTTTGCGAAGGCGTTTCACGCGCAGGGACTCCATGCGTTTCTGATTCAACTGCCGTTCTATGGTGTGAGGCGTCCGGAGGGGATGCGCCCCGATGGTCGGCACTTTGAAGCGACGATGAAGCAAGGGATCGCCGACGTGCGCCGTGCCCGTGATGCCGTTGCCGCGCTGCCTCACATCGACTCGAAGAACATCGCCGTGCAGGGGACGAGTCTCGGGGGATTCGTCGCATCGACCACGGGAGGATTGGATCGAGGGTTCGCGTCAGTGCACCTGATGGTCTCGGGAGGCGATCTGCATGGACTCGTGACGAACGGCCAGCGTGAAGCGGGCCAACTGCGCGAGATGCTCGCCGAGGCAGGCTACACGGGCGAAAAACTGCGGGCGCTGCTCGATCAAGTCGAGCCGTTGCGACTCGCGCATCGTCTCGGCGCGGAACGAACGTGGCTCTACTCGGCCACGCGCGATCAAGTCGTCCCGCCGCAACACGCGATGAAGTTGGCTGCTGCCGCGCACCTGACAGAAGAGCATCACACGCGACTCTGGGCCGATCACTACACGGGGATCATCTACGTCCCGGTCGTGGTGACTTCAATCGTCAAGCACGTCAAAGCGATGAGTGGCGAAGGCCAACGGCAGTGAGTTGGTGTCAGTCACAACGACAAGCTGGAAGCTGATCCCAGGGGTGACGGGGAAGTCTGGTCGCCGTTATTGCTTCAGGGTCGCCTTGCCGATGCGGCCTTTGACCTTGAACGTGAGCGGCTGTTCGCGACCGCTGATCGTGAGAAAGAACTCTTCTTCAAACGGTCCCGGTTCGTCGGGAGGGATGAATGTCAGCGGCAGGCTGTGAACGGTTTTCGTTTCGGCGGGGGTCACGACTTTGAAGGACTCGTTGCTTTTCGTCCGTTCGATCTTGTCGATCGTAAACGGCTTCTTGTTGCTGCGAATGATGACGTTCAGTTTCTTGGCTTGTCCGACTTCGGCCTGCACGAACGGCGGCTCGGTCACGACGAGGTCCGCTTCGACTTTGGCTTCGACCAAGACGGGAATCTGCGGGTTGTTGACATCGTCCGTGACGAGCGTGATCTGGTCTCGCAAGCCCCCAGCGGGGGTCGTCGGCTTGAGCGTCACTACCAATTCGTAATTGACCAAGCCGTTGCCGCGACTCTTCTCGACCAGTTGAGGGTTCAGGTTCGGGTTGCCCGCCGTGGCTTTCGTGATTCTCCAGTCGGCGCGGCCGGCATAGTTGATGGCGACACGCTGCTCGGCACCTGCACCGAGATCGACCGCGCCGAAATTGACCTCGCCGGGCACCAGCACAATGTCCTTGCGGATGAAGGCGGTGATGGGGAATTCGATCGAATTGAAGGAACCTCTGATCGGCTCAGAGAACGACAGTGTCGCTTTGGAGTCTCGTTTTCCGTCGTAACGAACCGTGTCCAAACGAAGTGTCAGCGCGACCGTCGTCCCACTCTTCACGATGATCGGAAAGGCCTTCTCATCCCAGCTCACACAGCCGCAGCCGGTGGTCGCATTGGTGATGTGAATGTCTTCCTTGTAAATGTTCTTCACCTGCAATTGGAGCGATGCATTCGCCCCTTTGGCGACGTTTCCAAACTTGAAGTCAGTGCGGTTGAGCATCTTCTCGACCCACAGCGGGTCTTGCTCAGCGAATGCGGATGATGTCAGCAGCAGAACCAGACACACAGCACCCAGCGGGCGGATTGTGGGTGAAAATACCATCGTGCTTCTCGCTCCTCGAACGCGGCTCAAAACCGAACCTGACTCTTCGCCACCGCTCCCCTGCCACCGAATTGGCTCGCCGATGACGACAAACTTACGGAGGACACGGGCGGAGTGGCTCGGCCTCTTGCCACAGCAGGCTTTCACGCGACGAAAGCAGTCTTCCACCGTGGAAACACCGTCCCATCACACGGGCGGACATTATGACGGGGCGCAGATCAAGTCAACGCGGGTCAAGCTTTGCACAGGGCCAACGCCTGATTCAAGTCGGGCAAAAAGTAGGGCGGGTCAATTGCCCTGAGCATTGCATGGCGACGGCCACGACGCGCGAGACTTTACGTGCGCGAGCCGTCCTGCGTGAGTCACCGTGTCCGCGAAGCATTTCCGACTTCCGATTGCCCTCCGGGTGAGGAGCGTTCATCATGGGCGCGTCATTCGACGGATCAATCCCTCTCCTGGGAGTCGCTTCATGCACTCATGGTTGGCTCGTTCGCTGGTGTTGCTGGGGGCGATCACTCTGGGATGCCAAGCTCAGCAGGCTTGGGCTGAGGTCAAGCTGGCGAAGATTTTTTCCGACCACGTGGTCCTGCAACGCGGCGTGCCGATTCCCGTTTGGGGCTGGGCCGATGCGGGTGAGTCGGTCTCAGTGACGCTCGGCACTCAGACTCGTTCCGCCGTGACGAACTCCGTCGGTCGTTGGCGCGTCACCTTCGACAAGCTCGTCGCGAGCGACGACCCGCTCACCCTCAGCGTGCGCGGGAAGAACCTGGTGACGGTCAGTGACCTGCTGGTCGGCGAGGTCTGGCTCTGCTCGGGCCAGTCGAACATGGCAATGACGGTCAGTCGTGCTCGCGATTTTGAAGGGGAGAAGAAAACGGCCGATCACGCTCGGTTGAGGATGTTCACCGTCAGGTCGGGTGCCGCGACGAAACCGCAAGACGACTGTACGGGCGAGTGGGAAGTCTGTGGTTCCGAGACCGTCGGCGGGTTTTCAGCGACGGGCTACTTCTTCGGTCGCGAGTTGCTGCACACGCTCGACGTACCGATCGGACTCATCAACTCGTCGGTCGGGGGAACCGGGATTGAGGCGTGGACGAGTCTCGATGCGCAAGAGGCTCGCCCCGAATTGATTTCCCTGTTCGAGGCTTGGAGCCAGCGCGCGAATACCTACGATCCCGACACCGCCAAGGCACGCTTCGAGAAGCAGCTTGCCACTTGGAAGGATGAGGCCAAGCAGGCTCGCGCTCATGGACGGGAAACGCCGCGTCGGCCACCCGAACCGATCAATCCGCGCGAGGATCGCAATCATCCGGCCAACCTCTTCAACGGGAAGATCGCTCCGCTGATCCCCTTCGCACTGCGCGGCGTCCTCTGGTATCAGGGCGAACACAATGCGCGGACCATCGAGACGGCCGAGCTATACCGCCATCAATTGCCGCTGCTGATCGACGATTGGCGTGATCGGTGGAACCAAGGTGACATCCCTTTCGCTTGGGCACAACTCCCCAATTTCAAGAAGCCGACAAACGAACCGCAGGTCACGAGCGAATGGGCTGTGATGCGCGAAAGTATGTCGCGCACGCTGTCGATCCCGCAGACCGGGATGGCCGTGACGATTGATCTCGGTGAAGCCAACGACATCCATCCCAAGAACAAGCAGGATGTCGGCAAACGCCTCGCCGCATGGGCCTTGGCCAAGGTCTATCAGCAAAACGTCGCGTCGTCGGGACCAGTCTACGCGTCTCACAAGATCGAAGAGTCGCGAGTGGTCGTGAAGTTCGATCCAGTCGCGGGTGGACTCACCGTGCGAGGTGACGGCCCGCTCAAGGGCTTCGCCATCGCAGGGGACGATAAAAAATGGCACTGGGCCAGCGCGGCAATCGCCGGAGAAACGGTCGTGGTCTCGCATCCGTCGATCACCAAGCCGCTGGCGGTGCGCTATGCGTGGGGAGACAACCCCGCCTGCAATCTCTTCAACCCCGCCGGACTTCCTGCGGCTCCCTTTCGCACAGATGACTGGCCGCATCCGACCGCGACACCAGCGCGATAGCAATCTCGTTATTCGCCCGTTGAAAGACGTGGACGACGCAGCTCAATCGGAGTCTTTCAGTGCGGTGCAGCGCTCTGGCTTAGCGGAATTCCCCGAGCAAGGGTGAACTTCCTTGAAGCGATTCAAGCCCGGCACCGAAGGTCTCCGCTTCCTCTTCCTCAACAAAAACCATCGCCGATTGCTGAGACCCCAAAACGCAGCGACCCGGACACTTCGTAGCGGCCGAGTCACTGGTAATGTTGACTCAACCGACCAATTCGGGGATCGGCTGGCCTTCGGGGAGGACCATCAGCGGCCTTCGACCGTGGTCGTAAAACGTGTGGTGAGGGTCGATGCCGAGCGTGTGATACATCGTCGAGAGGACGCAGCCGGGCGAGTACGGTTTGGTGGTGGGGTACTCGGCGCGGGCGTCGGTCGTGCCGATGGCCTGTCCCATTTTCAGGCCGCCTCCCGCGAAGAGAACGCTCATCGCACCGGGCCAGTGATCGCGACCGGATGTCGGGTTGATGCGGGGCGTGCGTCCGAATTCACCCATCGCCATCACGAGGACTTCGTCTTGCAAGCCGCGCACGTAGAGGTCATCGACGAGAGCCGCCACCGCCATGTCGAACTTCGGCAGCAGGTTGTTCTTCAGTTGGGCAAAGTTGTCACCGTGAGTGTCCCAGCCTCCGCCCGCCTGCACAGTAATGTAGGTCACTCCCGCTTCGACGAGGCGTCGCGCGAGCAGGCAGCTCTGGCCGAGATCGTTCCGGCCGTACTTCTCCCTCAGTCGCGGATCTTCCTGGTTGATGTCGAAGGCCCGCAGCGCCTTCTCACTCGTCACCATCTCGAAGGCGTCGCGGTAGAACTTGTCGAGGCCGACGATGTCTCCCTTCGCATCAATGTCGCGGCGGATCGTGTCAACCTGGCCGAGCAACTGCTGGCGGCGTTCAAGCCTCGACAGAGTGGTCTGTCCCGGCAGCTTCATGTTCTTGACCTGGAAGCCCTGGTCGTTCGGGTTGCTGTCGGGCGCGAATGGGTTGTACGACGCACCGAGATACGCCGCCTTGCCCAGTCCGATACGCGACGGCACGTTGCAGTAGGCGGGCATCCCCGGCTCGTTCGGCCCCTTCAGAGCCGCCACGACCGAGCCGCACGAGGGGTAAATGTTGTCGCCCACTTCAATCGTCGGCTGATACCCGGTGAGCATCCACTGCGAGGCCATGCCGTGCCCGGCATTCGTATGCGTCGCCGAGCGGACCACCGAAAACTTGTCGAACATCTTCGCCTGCATCGAGCAATGCTCACCGATCTCGATGCCGGGAACGTTCGTCGGGATCGGCTTGAACTCGCCGCGATACTCGGCCGGCGCAGTCGGCTTCAAATCGTACATGTCGAGGTGACTCGGCCCCCCCGCCTGCCAGACGAGAATCACCGACTTCCGCTTCGACGAGCCGCCCCCCTCCGCCGCAGCCGCTTCATGGCGCAACAGGTTCGGCAGCGTCAGGCCGCCAATTGCCAAGCCGCCAACGCGAAGGAAGTCCCTCCGATTCACACCATCACACGTCCGCGTGTTCGATCCAAGAATGTCGAGCATTGGTCAACCTTTCGTCGTCCTTCGTTGTTGCTAATTCAATCCGATTCTGAATATCGCCCATGGTCAGCTTGAGTCGCTTGTTGGCCGAGTTCGTAGTTCATCGAAGTTTTCAGCTCCAACTACAAGCCAGCTTTTGTCATAGCCAACGACATCGCGGCCGGTGTGAAGAAATCGTTCTTCACGGGGGTGCCATGAACAGTCTTACCGAAAAAGCTGCCACCTTGCGGCACCCATTTTCCATCCTGATATGCGAACAAGAACGTATATGTGCCGACGCATCCTCATACTACTTTCAAGGTCAGCACCCCCGTTGCATGAAGTTCACCAGTGTAAGGCGAAACTACGCTATCGGTTTTCTTCACGTCGAACTTCGCACCTGTGGGAGTCACGCTGACTTCCTCAACCGATGCGAGCTTGCCTTCCTGCTCTTTATACAAGTCGTTGAATGCAGGGATGAACTTTTCCGTGATAGGCTTGAACTCGCTCAGGGGATCCTTTGCGGCTTTGGATGCCGCTGTCGGAGACTGCATCGAGTCACAGCCGAGAACAGAAACGAAAAAGGCTGCACCGACGAATAGATTGAATGTCCGTTGAATCATCGGGAACCCTTGTGGTTAGAGGCGACCAAGAAGCCTCTGGACTTGGTTGATGCACTTTTGACGAGTTGCGAGTGGAGATCGTGCGTGACGCGAATGGTGTTTCATGCAATTCGCGAGGCTGTTGATCATTGCGTTAATCGAGCGAGCTTGATCGGCGAACGAGAGTTCGCCGAATGTCTTCGTGTCCTGTTTGTGCGCCAGCTTTGCCATGCAAATACCGCCTTGAATTACAGTTTGATTAGGGCGTCCAACGAGCAGCGAAGTCTGTGCATGGGGCATCACGATGCCAATGGCCTCCTCTGGCTCGTCTCTTCAGTCGGAACAACCTTGTCCTTTGGAAACCGAAGCTTGACACCTGATGCTGCCTCGCGGGATCGGATGTCGTCAAGCAGGGCCGTGATGTCGTAGTCGAATTTGGCCGCCAGCGATTCGCGGATGCGATGAACTTCAGCCACGATGGGGTCAGGTTTCATCTGATCTCTCCTCAAACAATTCTTCAGGAGTACATATCAAAGGCATGCGTCTGCCGAACGCCGCACAAACTCGTTCGATCTTCCTGATGATTTGTCCATTTGCAATGTGCTTACAATTCCAAGTCAGCAGGTAGTCCACTTCGTGAACCGCCGCAATGGCAACATGCACCGCATCCTGGGCGACTCGCTCCGGAATGACACCAGTCCGCAGTATCGCTTCAGTTATTCGGTCAACTTCTTCAACAGTAGCCAGTCTTGTCATCCCTTGAACGGCTTCAAGCCGCTTCTTCGCCTCAATCGGATCACCATCAGAGATTTCGTCGATCACCGCCTGGGAAATGCAACAATCAAATCGCTCCCGCTGAGTTTCCCACCATTCCTGGGTCGTCTGTTGATGAGCGGCCACCAGCAAGTCACGACTCCGGCGTGCCACCAGATAGCTGATCACCGTTGTTTCCAAGTAAACAGACTCCATCTATTCCGCCTTTGAGCGTCAGTGATTGAACAGAAACTCTTTTGAATTCACCAGCGTCCACAGCAGGTCTTCGACGCCCTTGCGGGGTTCGGGATCGCGGTCGATGTAGTTGATGGCGGTGATGATTTCGTCACGGGTTGGGGAGCGGGATAGTGAGGCGAGGTATAGCTCCTCGACCATTTGGTAGGTAGACCGTTTGGCCTCGAACAGCTTGGCGATGCGGGCGTTGCCGTTTTGCAGTTTGCCTTCAACTTCGTCCGAGTTGGCGAGGAGCAGCACTTGCGAGAGCGTTGCGCCCGTTGAGCGTTCGCACTCGCAGCCGCTCACCCGACGAGGCCGATCGAACGTGTCGAGGAAGTACGAACCGAAGCTCTCGTTGGGGAGATCGACCGCGCGGGCGCTGGCGCTCATGTTGCTGAACTGCGTCTTCGCACCGGTCGCCTGCTCGACGGCATCGTGCATGACTTCGGAGGGCAGGCGGCGCGCGTAGTACCTCGCGAAGTTTTGTTGATCGCCGCGATTGTCTGCGGTCGGTTCGGAGGCGAGTTGATACGTCTGGCTCTGCACCATCAGGCGGACCATGTGCTTCATGTCGAGCTGGTGATCGCGGAACTCGCGGGCGAGGGCCTCCAGCAGTTCGGGGTTCGATGGCGGGTTGGTCTCGCGCATGTCGTCTATCTCGTGGACCAGGCCGCGTCCGTAGAAGTGGCCCCACAGGCGGTTGACCAGCGTGCGGGCGAAGAACGGATTCTCGGGCCTGGCCATCCAATCGACGAGGGCGTGCCGCGGGTCTTCTTCGGGCGTGAACTTCGCGACCGGGCCGTCGAGGTACTTCGGTTCGAGGCCCTTGCCGGTGACGGGGTTCGTGTCGTTCAGCGTGACGTTTGGGGACGTGTAATACGGCGGCGGTTCGCCGAATGATTTGCGACCGAGCCGCGTGTAGAAGCCCGCCAGCCCGTAATAGTCCTCCTGACTCCAGCGTTCATATGGATGATGATGACACTTCGCGCATTGCAATCGCTGACCGAGAAACACCTGCGCGGTGTCGGCCGTCGTCTGGTGCAACTGATCGTCGCGAGACTGCCAGAACCAGTTGATGGCCGGCGCGTCGGGCCACTCGCCGCTGGCGGCCACGATGCCGCGCACGAACTCGTCGTAGGGGCGGTTCCGCGCGATCATGTCCTTCAACCAGTTGTGGAAGGCATACGAAGCCCGGTCGGACCCGGCGAGGTTCGAGTTCCTCAGGATCGATCCCCACTTCATCGCGAAGTAGGCGGGATAGTCGGGCGATGCGAGCAGCCGTTCGATGACGGCGTTTCGCTTGGCAGTCCGATCTTGGTCCGAGGCCGCAGCCGTCTCCGATTGGAACGCGCGGACTTCCTCGACTGTCGGCAAGCGACCGCACAGATCAACGGTCACGCGGCGCAGGAACGTCACGTCGTCACACGGAGCCGATGGCTTGAGGCCCAGCTTCTTCCACTTCCCGACGGCAAGCTGGTCGATGAAATTCTTCGGCGCGAAATCGGGGATGTTCGCCAGCGGAGCGCCTTGCGGACGGAGGACTCGGCAGACGGCGACCTGTCCCATGTAGCGGGTCATGATGGCCGCTTCGCCCGTCGGTTCGTTGGCGGTGATCAGCCCGTCTTCGCTCACGATGGCCACGACATCCAGGTTGCTGCTGTACTCCGCCTCGCGAGTCACATCGCGGCGAGTTCCATCGGAGTACTCGGCCAGCACGGCAACCTGCTGCTGTTCGTTGGCGTTCATCACTCGCTCGGGCGGCGTCATGAGGAGCTTCGTCACGCGGGGAGCATTCGGAGCCGAAGCCGGTGCGCCCGCCTGAATCCACGAGAGGATGAGCCGATACGGTTCGGAGCCGGGTTCGATCCGTCGGCCTCCGCCGTGCGGGACCGCCGCCGTTCCCTTGAGCAACAGCAGACTTCGTTCGGGCGCGGAGACCATCACGCGCCGACCACGCGCTTCACTGACAAGGGCGTTGTAATCGAAGGCCGTATCGAACCCGAACAGCGACAACTTGAAGCCGTTCTGCCCACTCGCCTTCCCGTGACAGCCACCGGCATTGCAACCGAAGCGGCTCATCAGAGGTTCGATCTCAGTCGCGAAGTCCACGGGCCGAATCTGATCTAGGCCGGAGACCTCAACCGGCACGCTCACCTTCTGCGAACCGAGCGTCACTTCAATCGAAGTCGCTCCATTCGAGTGAGGCACCAGATACCCGGCCGCATCGACCGACACGACCTTCGCATCCCGGCTGACATACGCCGCCTTGCGAGTCACATCGCCCGGCCCCTCATTCACTAACAACTGCCGCCGAGCAAACGCATCGCGAAACTCAACCTTCGCCGGTTCGACCCGCAGTTCGGCAGCACATGCTTCGTTCCATGAAGCCATTGCCAACACCAAGCCGGCGGCGAGAAATCCAATGCTCGACTTGGTCCAAGTACAAGATTTGGAGGATGGGCACTCTTGCCCGTACTGTCTTCGCCCTGCGGTCCCATTCACGCGACAGCCGGACGGGCAAGAGTCCCCATCCTCCGGCGCGTTGCTTGAACCAGTTCTCGTGGGAAGAACATTCATGGGCGGGACCATTCATCAGGCGGATCAAGGCGGGCATGAAGTCGGCGGGCAAAAGACCGGGCATGAGAAAGCCACGGATTCTCCCGGCCAACTCCCTCTGAAAGAGAATTGGCCGAACGAAGCTGCTCGTTACACGAATCGGCAGCGATGGATCGTACTTCCCGGAAAAACCGACAGCAATCGGTTGCACCGTCCGCGTCGAGGGTTCTCAGGCCGGTTGTGCCGATCCGGAGGGAGAAACGGCGCGAGGGAAAGCTATGTTGCCGCTTCCGACAAAAGTCCATGCTCATCGTGGGGCAGATTTGTAATCTGCCCGAATCCAAGTGAAACACGCCGAGGTGGGTGGCTGGTGTTGAGCGATTCGTTCGCCCCAATTCCTGAAGAATCACGGCGATCTCAACCACTCGGAAACGATCGAACTGGAACGTGACGGTTGATATCCCCGTTGTCAGAGGCTGTCTGAGAAGCCAACTATTGGCAACTTCCCTGAGAGTCTCAACTGGGTTGCCACGGCCACGGCTTGGCGTGACCTTGTCTTCGCTACGACAGTAGCACGGCCACGCCAAGCCGTAACCGTAACCGTAACCGTGGCACCCTAAAACAAGCCTTGGCTTTCCGGATAGCCTCTCCGTGTAGCGGCGACGGTCGGAGTGTAAGGCGAGCGGCAAGTCTTGGCTTAGCAGCCTGTGGAAAAACGTAGCTTGGACGCCTCGTCCGAGCGAAAACCAATTGGAAACGGACGGACGGGGCGTCCATCCTACGGTTTTTCAACAGGCTGTTAGCCGATGTAGGACGGATTACTGTTGCCGCTCGCCTTACTGGAGTTCACGCGGGCGCCAGATCGCGTCGAGTTGCCCGCGTGTCGTTTCGGTCATGTCGGACCAAGCGTCGAGAGACAACGTGAGGCGGGCGAGGGCTGCGGTGGAGAGGCGGTGTGTCTCACCCGTCAGTTGGGTGAGGAACGACTCCAAGTCTGGATTGTGTCCGACGATCAACACACAGGCGACCGGTTCGGCAACGTGGGTGAGGGCCGCGACAAATTTGAGAGGTTCGCAGTGATAGAGGTCCGCGTGGTGCGAGACGGGGATGCGGTCGCCCTCGGGAAGTTCGGCCTGCACGAGTCGCCAGGTTTCTTGCGCACGGAGGGCCGTCGAGCAGAGCACATGTTCGGGACGCAGTCCGAGATCGCGCAGCACGGCTCCCATGCGCGGGGCGGCTTTCAAACCGCGTTTTTTCAATGGGCGGTCGTGATCGTCGAGTGCAAGATGCGACCAACTCGACTTGGCATGACGGAGCAGAAAGAGTGTTTTCATGGTGCGGGTGGTGGGCGTTTTTTTCAGAGGTGTTGGATCACGGGAAGCGGTGTCACTTGTTTGGTGCCCCGCAGCGTGAGCGAGGGAATGCACTCGATGCCGTTACTTCGCTCACGCTGCGGGGCACCTGAGTTGCGACTCTGCCGCGTCGATTCCACGACGAAGGATTGACGATTCAGCATTGTTCATCACTCGTCGGCACCGGGAGCGCGGTGGGGTTCAAACACGGTGAGGGCGGCACGTTCGGCTTGCTCGATGGCTTCGGTGGCGCGGCGATAGAGGACCGCTTGGCTGTGACACGGCTCGGCGTGGGGGCCGGGCTGGACGCGTTCGTAGCTCCCGTCGGGAAGCAATTTTTTGGATTTCACGTTGTCTTGAAAGTGCGTCTTCAAGATGGCCATCAATTTCACGCGGCAGGCGGTGTCGTCCACAGGGATGAGCAGTTCGACTCGACGGTCGAGGTTGCGGGGCATCCAATCGGCGCTGGAGATGAACAGGCGTTCGTCACCCCCGTGATAGAAATAGAAGATGCGGCTGTGTTCGAGAAACCGATCGACGACGCTCGTGACGGTAATGTTTTCGGAAAGACCGGGGACGCCGGGCCTGAGGCAGCAGATGCCGCGCACGTTAAGGCGAATCCTCACGCCTGCGTTTGAGGCGTCGTAGAGGGCTTCGATCATGCGTTCGTCCACCAGCGCGTTGAACTTGGCCATGATGACCGCCTTCTGGCCGTGCTTCTTGCGTTCAGTCTCGGCCTGAATCATTTCGAGCAGCGTGTCGCGGAGGCCGATCGGAGCCATCTCGATCTTGCGAAACTGCTGCGGCTGCGAGTAACCGGTGATCGCGTTGAAGAACGCGCTGGCGTCGGCACCCAAGTCGTCGTTGCAGGTCATCAGGCTGACATCGCTATAGATGCGCGAGGTGATCTCGTTGTAGTTCCCGGTGCCGAAGTGGACGTAGCGCGTGATCCCCTGCGGCTCGCGGCGAACGATCAAACAGACCTTGGCGTGCGTCTTGAGACCCTTCACGCCGTAGATGACCTGCACTTCGGCTCGTTCGAGATCGCGTGCCCATTCGATGTTGCGGAGTTCATCGAAGCGCGCCTTCAACTCGACGACGGCCGTCACGTACTTCCCCTTGAGCGCGGCACGTTTCATCGCCGCCACAATCGGACTCTTGGCACTCGTGCGATACAGCGTCTGCTTGATGGCGAGGACATCCGGGTCGTCGGCGGCTTCCTCAATCAACCGCACGACGGGATCGAAGCTTTCGTAGGGGTGATACAGCAGCACGTCGCGACGAGCGATCGTGGTGAACAGGCTTTCGGCGGGATCGAGTTGCGGAAGCGGCTTCGGTGGCCACGGCTCATATCGCAGCGCGTCGAAGCCTTGTGCGTCGGTGATGCGGAAGAAGGCTCCCAAGTCGAGCGGGCCTGGCGATGCAAAGACCCATTCGTCTGAGACCTCGACCGCCGATTGAAGGAATTCGCGCACGACCTGACTACCGAATTCGGCCACTTCCAATCGCACACAGGCACCCTCACGGCGGGCGTTCACGATTTCTTGCATCTCGCGCAGGAGGTCGTAAGCCAAGTCTTCACGCAGTTCGAGGTCTGCGTTGCGCGTGATGCGGAACGGGACGCACTCTTCGATGGTCTCACCGGGAAAGAGCCGCGCGAGGAACAGGCCGACCACATCTTCGAGCAGAATGAAGCTGAAGCCGCTTTCGGAAGGGAGCGTGAGAAACCGCTGTCGGTTGCGACCGAACGGCACGATGGCAAACCGTGGGAGAGTCGAACCGGCTGCGGGGGCCAGTCGCACGCACAAATTGAGGGACTGATTGATGAGCGGCGGAAACGACGGCGTGTCGGCCGAAGGGAAGAAGACGGGACTGTCAGTCACACTTTGCACGCCTGCCACTCGCTGGTGAGCAACCTCGCCGGCGGGCGCGGCGAGTGGAGCGGCCTTCTTTTTCGTGGCGCGTTTTTTCGCCGGACGAATCTCATCGGAGGCGACGCTGGAGAGAGGACCGCCCGCTGCTGGCTCCAGTAGCACCGCGACGGCCATCGGTGTCAGGACTGGAAAAATTTCCTGCTCGAACAACGTGAGGACGTGCTTGGTCTGGCGGTCGTTCAATTCCTTGGGCCGCACGCGGCGCAGGCCGGCCAACGCCAGAGCCGGTTCCAATTCGGAAAGGTAGACGCGGTACTGCTCGGCCACGAACGAATCCATTCGGACTTCAATGGCGCGCAGTTGTTCGGCTGTCGAACGCCCATTGGAATCGGGGTGCGAGTCGCCCTCGGCCAGCAGAAGTTGCAGACTGCCAACGCGCACCATCGTGAACTCGTCCAGATTCGACGAGGTGATCGCGAGGAACCGAAGTCGCTCCAAGAGTGGAATCGACGGATCGCGGGCCTCGTCGAGAACCCGTTGATCGAACTCCAGCCAACTCAACTCACGATTGAAGAAACGAGATTCCGCAGCCATGCCGGTAGATCATCCAGAAAGAAAAGTGAGACATTCGCTCGGAGCGAGGCGGGCGGGAGTATAGCTGCGAGGTTGCCAGACCTCACCGCTGAGCGGCGATGGAATGAGATAGTGCGTCGTCAACCCTGAGTTTTTGGGTAGCCCCGTTCGCCAGAACGTGGGAATCCCGCACTCTGGCGAGTGCAGCTACACCGCTGAACGGCGATGGAATGAGATAGAAAAAAGTGCTCTCCGCCATTCGTGTTGATTCTTGTGGTACATCAGCCGCAGGGCGCTAGCCCCGGTTCGATTTCGCTTAACCGGGGCTAGCGCCCTGCGGCTAATT